>NZ_JBHIQN010000008.1:47252-77453 GCF_042196525.1 Bartonella sp. AC62GZZY | reverse complement strand
CACAAAGGGGGATTATGAATAGCGCATGCTATCGCGTGATATTAGCTTGCATTCTCATCAGAGATCAGCTGTAAAAAGGCTTTCTTTTTTACCGTTGGTAAAACTCTAAATCTTTTGAGCAGCAGGTATTCCTCTGTGCTTGATGCGATTTCATCATGAAGGTATGGGGGCTGTTGTTTTGTGATGATATCCGCATAGAAAAAGGAAACTGGAACATCCAAGATATCAGAAATTTCCATTAAACGCCCTGCGCTGACACGATTTAAGCCGTTTTCATATTTTTGAATTTGTTGGAAAGTGACACCTAAAGCGTGTCCTAAAGTTGTTTGAGACATTTTTAGCATTTTTCGTCTCAAACGAATTTTTTTGCCAATAAAAAGATCAATATTAAGATTTTGAGATTGCATTTTTCCCCGCCGGTTGCGAGCGCCCTCGCATGAGTATTCCGGGAGTCTGAAAACACTGAATCCGAGTCAGCATTTTGCTTTTAGTGCTTAAAGCACCTGGACATAGCAAAATCTCCCGGAATTCCGGGATACCCACAGGAGTGGGTTTATTTTTACGCTCGGATCTAGGGTTTTCAGTTCCCTTTTGGTCGTTGCGTATGCGACCAAAACATCTTTTAATTCATAAAGTAATTTCAGGAAATTTACAATAAAAATAGTTTTTTACTTACAAAATTTGTTTTTTTATGAGAGGCTATCTGCCTCTTAAACCTTTCTGGAATGATTGTCAAAATCATGACATTAGCCCCCGTGTTTTTTGAGAGGGTTAAAAAGCCTTAAGTTTTAAGATCAAAAGAACTTTGGACGCTTAAAAGTTAAACATTTTCAATTCGCTAGTATTGACAACATAGCCAAGAGTAATCATCTTCAATATTCAGGAATAGAAAGGACATATGTTATAAAGATCATCCTTTCTCCGCTAATTTCAGAGTTCGAAACCGTTGAACAGGAAAGCAGCTACACTGCATGGCTGCGCGATAAGGTAGCGAGCAGTCTTGCAAATCCATATCCTCCTATTCCGCATGATGAGGTTATGGCTGAAATGGAAGTTATAATCAGTCAGCTTGAAGCTGAACAGGACAAGTGATGCTTCCGGTTGTTTGGTTGTCTTCGGCGCGCGACGATTTGCGTCAGTTTTTACTTATATTGCTCGCGAAAATCCATCTGCTGCGCGCCGAATGAAAAGGTTTTTGGAAGCATCCGTACTGCCATTGGCTGAACATCCATATTTATACAGACAGAGTGAGAAGGTATTAGGATTACGAGAAATTGTAGCACATCCAAATTACCTTATATTGTATCGAGTAGCTGCAAATCAAATCGAAATTGTAACTGTAGTACATGCCCGACGTGAATTTCCTATTTTTCTTTAATCGAATGAGAGGCTGCCTCTTAAACTTTGCAAGTCCATCAAAATTATGACAACAGCCCCGCGTTTATCAAAGAGACTAAAATGATTTCTTCTACGGTAGTGAATTCACACGCGGTCTCTTCATTTAAATTTACACAATTGCTTGCTGTTTGAAAAAGGGTGAGGGTAATCGTTTCTTTGAGCCTATAGGATGGGTGTGTCTGTGGAATGTGGTGGGGTGCTACGTGTTTTTGGGCGTGCACTTAAAAAATAAACATAAGCATTATTCAAATTTAATTTAATGCATGAGTAATTGCATTTGTATTAAAAGAGAAATCAGCTTCTTCTAAGCGCTTAATAAGTTTGGGGAATGTTTCGTTTACCTGTTCTTTAAAAGAAAGGTAGTAAACTCCACCAACATCTGAAAGCATTTCAATGCCTTCTTTTTGTAGAATAGCAATCCTCTCAAGAGGAAGTGCGGCAGCTAACATGCCCATTTCGAAAATAACATTTTGTCGCGCACGGGGTTGAATTTTTTTTTCACCTTGAGATATAGCATAACCCATGTCATCATGCGTGAGGAGTACAATACCAAAACTTATAGAACTGTCACAAATTTCTTTTTTCAAAGTTTGAATGATGGTTACACCATTACCACTCGTATTTTGTAAAATGTATGGCTCCAAACCAAGCTTGAGAAGAGCATTTTCAAGGTCCTTTAAGGAATAACGATCATGACCGTGAACGATAAAGATTTTTTTACTTGAGGTATTGGAAGCAGTTTTTGAGGAAGGAATCGTTGATGTTTCTTCTAGATGCTTTGCTAAATCTTCTATTAACTTTTGTTTTATGTTTTCTTTGCCTTGAACGTTGATTTTTCCTGTGCTTTTAAACCAATTAGTAGTGCCTCCTTCGTAGGTTTTGATCTGATATCCTTCAGGGGATGGATGTGATAGAGGTTTAGTTTCTATGATTTGATATCCAGCTTTGCGAATTATGTTTTTAAGATCTTCAAGTGTTCCGCTATATCGCATTGTTATGTCCCCTGCATATTTGTATCGTCAGCTATTGGTATTCAGTACCAATATTGAAAATGACCATTTTCCCCAATCATAATGCTTTGTCTTTATAACATTTTGAACTAGAAAGTTTTTATGATCCTTTTCTCTATATATTATGTCAAAAAAGATGCTAGCTTTTTCATCTCATTTGATTGAATTATTAAGCAGTTTTATTGAGTTTCGAGGTATCTTCTTTATCTGTTATTGTGTGTTCTATATAAGTAATATAGTGGTGAGTGTTCTGATTTGTATTAACGCTTTATTTATAAATTCTCCTCCTATATTACAAGGGGGTTTTCTCACATTTTTCTTGCATTGTTTTAAGCAGTATTAAGGGGTTGTCGTTCCCAAAAATGACTTCTTCTACAGCAATGAATTCACATCCAGTCTTTAAGGCTTCATCAAAGGTTGAAAAATCACTCCCCGCTTGCACAACAGCAGGGATTTCCATAATCTCTGCCCACCATGTTGCTAACTGGAGATTGCGGGGGTGAGCGTGCGGCTTTTTATCAGCCCCTAATTTGCCAAAGAACAGGTAATCGACCCCTGCTTCGCCGGCAATCATAGCACTATGGCGATTGCGTAGATTGCCAAAACCGATGATTTTTTGTTCCCTTTTCTGATTTTCAAAGTATTCGAGCGCCTTAACATCTCCCTCTATATGCAATCCATCAGCCTTTATGCGCCCAGCAATGCGGCTGTCATCAGCGATGAGAAGGGCTGCGTCATGATGTTGAATATCTTCTGCGTAAATTTGCGCTTGTTGTTGTAAAAAAGAGCTATCATCTTTCAACTTTTCAGAATCATAAAGGATGACGCATGCAAAAGACTTTGTTTGTAAAATTTGCTGCAAAAATGTTTGTGGGGTGTTGCGCCGAACATCAAGTGTTAAAATCAACTGAGGGAAAAGAGGTGGATCAATTGGTTTATTTTTTTGTTGTGTCATGTCAAATCCCTGTTTCTTAGAAAAAATAACGCTTAAAAATTAAAGTTTCATTCTATTATGCTTATTTGCGATGAAAGTGACCACCATTTTCACGTAATTTAAAGGATTTGTGGGTGTGTGGAAGCCTGCTTATGAGAAATGAGAGTGTTTTTAAGCATAATATGTTGCCTTTTTGCTGTGATACACACATAGATGTTTTTCGTTCTTTTGCCTTTAAAAAACTTTTGCCTTTTAAAAAATAAACGCTTAAAATGAAACTTGACACTTAAAAATTAAAATTTCATCCTGTTCATGCTTGTTGGCAATAAGGGTAAGCACCATTTTTATGGGACTTCAAGGGGTTTGCAACGTGTGGGAGTCCACTGATGAAATACCAAGGTGTTCTTGAGTATAATACACAATCTTCTCATCGAGATACACGTATTGATGTTTTTCGTTCTTTAGCCTTATTGACGATTTTCATTAACCATATTCCCGGAACGATTTATGAGTCTTTTACTCATAGAAATTTCGGTTTTTCTGATTGTGCAGAAATATTTGTTTTGCTTTCAGGGGTTTCTCTGGGGTTAAGCTTTCATGCGCGGTTACAGCAAAAATCCTTTGCTTTTATTATCCGAAAACTTTGGTACAGAGCTCTGCAGCTCTATGGTGCATATCTTTTTACGACTTTTGTAACTTTAAGCCTTTTTTTAGGGGCATTTTTCTTATGGCGAACAGAAAAACTTTTATCAATGAACAATGTAGGACTCTTTTTTAAAGAGCCTGTTATCGCATTTTTAAGTACCTTAAGCTTTGGGCACCAGTTGGGATATAATAATATTCTTCCTCTTTATATCGTTTTGATGTTTTTTGCGCCTTTTATCCTTTATTTGAGTTGTAAACAGACAAAATGGCTGCTTTTGGGCTCCTTTACACTGTATCTTATCTGCGGATTTTATAAAATTGCTCCTCCTTCTTATCCTTTAGAGGGAAAGTGGTTTTTAAATCCTTTGTCTTGGCAATTCTTATTTGTCATAGGATTGACCAGTACTTTAGCGCTTAAACAAGGAAAAAAAATCGCGTTTCAGTCTTTTTGGATTGTTTGTGCGGCAGCGTATCTCTTGTTGGCGCTGTTATGGGTTCGCTTAAACTGGTGGGGCATTTTGGGCTGGCTTGGCTGGTCTTCCCCGTTGATGAACTTTAATAAAACCTTTTTAAGCTTGCCACGTTTACTTCATGTTCTTGCATTAACCTTTCTCATTTTTTCTTTGCCACATGTCAATAAATGGTTTTATGTCTCTCCAAAACATCCTTTAGCAATTTTAGGAAAACATAGTTTACCGGTCTTTGTAACGGGAACCATTTTTGCGATGTTTGGACAAATTGTAAAAACAGTGATGACAGAAACGGTTTTTTCCGATACCTTCTTAATAATAACGGGTATTGCTTTGCAATTTGGAGTCGCTTATTATTGTGAAAAACGGCAATCTTGGCAGTGGTCCTTTTCAAGGAAAATGATCCGTTTATAAAAAACATTCCTATAGTGTTTGTTTGGCGCGTTAACCTTAGTATAAAAAGCGCGTTGCGCAAAAGATTTAAAAGAGGTAGCAATTTTAAAAAAAAAGCATTCTATACAGCAATAAAAGAAACTTTTTAATCCTCTGTTCGTTAAGGGGTATGATTTTGTGCTGATACTTGGAGTATAAAAGCGTGAGCGTACATAAACGTCCATATGATGAACCTATTATCATGATTGAGCATAATGCTTTTGAAAATGCTTTTAATCGTCTCTATGAAGAAACAATGGCGCTGATTGAAAAAACTGCAGCATACATTGACTCAGAAGGGAAATTAGTGGCACGTTCCCTTTCAA
Organism: Bartonella sp. AC62GZZY; assembly: GCF_042196525.1. Classification (NCBI taxonomy): domain Bacteria; kingdom Pseudomonadati; phylum Pseudomonadota; class Alphaproteobacteria; order Hyphomicrobiales; family Bartonellaceae; genus Bartonella; species Bartonella sp. AC62GZZY. The sequence goes on along the minus strand of NZ_JBHIQN010000008.1, from coordinate 72,238 downwards.
CAGAAGTTTCTGCAATCTATGCGAAAGAGGCTATGTATTTAAGTACACGACTTATGCAAATCGCTTCTCAACTCCTTCTTCTTCGAGCAGAGCGCGAAGGGGAAATGTCATCAGAACAAATAAAAAAGGAAATTGTAAAAGTATCTCTTCATACACCGACATTGGAACTTGAAACCCATCATTGGCATGAATTGCCAGAAACTTTTCGCCAATTTGTTTCTCATTCATTGCGTTTAGAAGCGCGCATAACCTATTTGCGTGCTGGGTGGGAAACTGCGGCCTCCTGTACCTTAGAAGATGATAATCCAGTAGGAAAACAAATCGAATTGCTCAAAACAGCCTTTGGGCGTTCTTAGAGGTACTCCCCTTATTTTGCGCGAAGGGGAAATATCATCAGAACAAATAAAAAAAGAAATTGTAAAAGTGTCACTTCATACACCGACATTGGAATTTTTCCCTTTTATTGGCATGAATTGCCATAAACTTTCCGCCAATTTATTTCTCATACATTGCGTTTAGAAGCGTGCATTTTGTTTCATTTAGAGATGCTGCTGTAGTTTAAGCGCTTTGGTCAATAAGCGGCCACTGTATCTTGAACGATGATAATCCAGTGGAAAAATAAATCGAATTACTGAAAACAGCTTTTGGGCATTCTTAGAGGTACTCCCCTTGTTTTGCGCGAAGGGGAAATATCATCAGAACAAATAAAAAAGGAAATTGTAAAAGTGTCACTTCATACACCGACATTGGAATTTTTCCCTTTTATTGGCATGAATTGCCAGAAACTTTTCGCCAATTTATTTCTCATTCATTGCGTTTAGAAGCGTGCATTTTGTTTCATTTAGAGATGCTGCTGTAGTTTAAGCGCTTTGGTCAATAAGCGGCCTCCTGTACCTTAGAAGATGATAATCCAGTGGAAAAATAAATCGAATTACTGAAAACAGCTTTTGGGCATTCTGAGAAAAATAGCTCCTTGCTTCTTTCTTGAGATATTTAGAACAGTATATCCATTTTTTACAACCAAAATTTCACAACGAAAACCAATCTAGAGTGCTTTTTTCTACCTAATTTCTATTTGAGCGTAGGAAATATCTTGAGTTTATAGCTGAGAGAGGGATAGGTATTGATTTCGAATTATGGCATGGAATAGGGTATGGTTGGTTTTGTGGGAAATTGACTTTTGTTGATTGCAGCTGGAACACTTTCTGTTGATCTATCGTGTGATTTTGTTTTGGCTCTGATAATGATCTGGCTCTAAGATAGAGCGGGGGCTTATACATCAATTTATTTATGGCTCTATAATTTATACCTATAAAGCTGCTGTAAAGTGTGTGTTAATGAGGATGATACACATTGTTACAGTTTTTGGGCTTCTTTTGTTTTGAATGGAAGTTATTTTCCCTCGTGTAAAATAAAATATCCAAAATAAAGTGCCATATAATGAATGTCCCATGGGTTCCCTGTGCCCCCATACAATGTTCCTCTCTATGCAATGTCATTGTGGTGTGATGAGTATATTCAAAAACACCTCTCAGTTCTTATTCACATTCGTTGAGCCTCTCTCATTTTTATGCTTGCAAAGGAAAAAGCCGGCACTATCATCATCTTTGCCAGTCCCCAATGTTGCAACAGCCTTTGAAACTTGAGACAATTCATTAGAGGCATTTTTAGTCCTGTCTTGTACAGTTTCACTCTATACGGCAATCCCACGTTTCATATGTAAGCGAATGGTTTTGATTGATTCAAGATAAACAGATTTGTAATGAGAAAATCTTAGGATATTCGGGATTCTTATGCAACATACAAAAAATTAATTATCTTTATAAATCAACGTGTTGCCTTGTTATGGTGGCGTCATGCTATAATGTAAAAAGTTTTCGTAAAGTGTGTACCATCCATTGCATAGCCTCTTTACACTTATGAATGTACAATCCAGAATTCTCTATTTGCTCGCTTGCGATGTTTAACCGTTATGGCATTGGATATGACCATAGAAAGGGAATTTTTATGCTTTAGAGGGTGCTTGCTTGTGATGTGTGAATGGTTTTGATTGATTTCAGTTATGCTTCATAAAGTATGTACCATAAAGATGCTGTTCGTTGCGTGTTATAATTGTATAAATTTGGAGGTATGATTATCTTTTTACTGGTTTTGTCTTGGGTTGCTGTTTTCTTTGTGGTCTTGTCTTTATTCACAAGGGGGAAAAGTGTATAGACTGTAGTTTATGGCAGAGACGATTCGTATTATAGGCATTGATCCCGGATTACGGCGTACAGGGTGGGGCGTTATCGATGTTGCAGGTAATCGTCTTCAGTTTATTGCAGCAGGGACGGTTTCTTCTAATGCACAGTGTGATCTGGCTTCTAGACTCTGTCAGATCCACAAAGGTCTTTCAGAGATTATGCATCAATTTATGCCCCATGAAGCCGCTGTAGAACATGTGTTTGTCAACAAAGATGCTACAGCAACTTTAAAACTTGGGCAAGCGCGTGCGATTGCGCTGCTGGTTCCTGCGCAAGCAAACCTTCCTGTTTTTGAATATGCCCCCAACAAAGTGAAAAAATCGGTTATTGGTGTTGGACATGGGGCTAAAGAACAAATCCATATGATGGTAAAAGTTCTCCTCCCACGGGCTGAATTTGATAGCAGTGATGCGGCTGATGCTCTTGCTCTTGCTCTTTGTCATAGTATGCATCGTAAGAGTATTGACCGATCTTATCAGGCAAGGATGGCGATATGATTGGGGTGGAAGCATGATTGGCACATTAAAGGGCACTCTTGAACATATCTTTGATGATCATATTCTTCTTGATGTTTATGGTGTGAGTTATGTTGTTTTTGTGTTGAATTGGTGTATGCATTATCAGAGTATTGACCAATCTTATCAGGCAAGGATGGCGATATGATTGGGGTGATAACATGATTGGCAAATTAAAGGGCACCCTTGAACATATCTTTGATGATCATATTCTTCTTGATGTTCATGGTGTGAGTTATGTTGTTTTTGTGTCAAATCGTCTGCGTCCTTCTTTACCCTCTGTTGGGGAGGCGTTAAGCCTTTTTATTGAAACGCATGTTCGTGAAGAAGCAATTCGCCTTTTTGGTTTTGCTACAAGAGCTGAACAGGAGTGGTTTTGTCTTCTACAAAATGTTCCTGGAGTAGGGGCAAAGGTTGCTTTGGCAATCTTGGGGACTTTATCGCCAGATGAACTTGCTCAGGCTATCGCTTTAAATGATGTTGCGATGATTAGTCGAGCGCCGGGCGTTGGTAAAAAAGTCAGTGAAAGGATTGTGGGTGAACTGAAAAGTAAAACACTTCCCTTTGAACAAGCTGTCAAAACTATTTCGGTTCCTCAGCGTGAGATAACCAATCAACCTGCGCATGATGCGCTTTCCGCATTGATGAAGCTAGGGTTTGAACGGGAGCAAGCAGCTCGCGCTCTTGCTCTTGCGATGAACGCTCTTGAGGGCGAAACTGTTTCTTCTGCCCTGCTGATCCGCCATAGTCTCAAATTGCTTTCTTCTCCTACTTAAAATTAAGGTAACAATGCATAAAGATGAAGATCAACGCCTTCTGGGTTCCGCCCCCCTTCCTAACGATCCAGATCGTTCCTTGAGGCCACAAGTTCTCGATGACTTTATTGGTCAAGAAGCGGCACGGGCTAATTTAAAAATATTTATTGAAGCAGCAAAAACACGGCAAGAAGCGCTGGATCATGTTTTGTTTGTAGGACCACCGGGGTTGGGAAAAACAACGCTTTCACAGATTATGGCAAAAGAATTAGGCGTTAATTTTCGCTCTACTTCAGGGCCGGTCATTGCTAAAGCAGGAGATTTAGCAGCCCTCTTGACCAATCTCGAAGAACGTGATGTCTTGTTTATTGATGAAATTCATCGCTTAAATCCAGCAATTGAGGAAATTCTGTACCCAGCAATGGAAGATTATCAACTTGATCTTATCATTGGTGAGGGGCCTGCTGCCCGCTCGGTTAAAATTGATCTGGCTAAATTTACTTTGGTGGCGGCAACTACACGTTTGGGACTTTTAACCACACCGCTGAGAGATCGTTTTGGAATCCCAATTCGTCTCAATTTTTATACGATAGAAGAATTGGAATATATTGTTCAGCGTAATGCACGACTTTTTGCTGTCAAGATCAGTGATGATGGAGCCCATGAAATTGCACGCAGAGCACGCGGGACGCCTCGCATTGCTGGACGCCTTTTACGGCGCGTTTGTGATTTTGCTCTGGTTAAACAGGCAAAACAAATTGACCAAAAAATCGCCGATGAAGCCCTTTCGCGCCTTGAAGTGGATCATCTTGGGCTTGACCCGCTTGACCGTCGCTATTTGCTCCTGATTGCGGAAACTTTTTTAGGGGGACCGGTGGGGATTGAAACGATTGCTGCTGCTTTATCAGAACCACGCGATGCCATTGAAGATATTGTTGAACCCTATTTGCTCCAACAAGGGTTTATTCAAAGAACCGCTCGTGGACGTATTCTGAGTGAAAAGGCTTGGAGCCATTTAGGGCTTTCTGCTCCAGCCTCTACAACGTCTATACAAAGGCGTTCTCAACTTTCTGATGCTCAAGACAATTCATCACTTCAGACGACTTTATGGGATGGAGAAGATGACTAAGTCATTCGCTTTTTAAAAAATAAGACATTTTCTTTAAAAAAATTGCGTGAATATTGTATCGCAAGGTTATAAATACAAGAAATGTGCTTGTTTTAGCAGTTTCTGACCAAAAAGATTTGGAAAGATTGAGGATTTTGTGCTTTTGCTTTTCATAACATCAACACAAAAATGTGTTCAATCTTTTGATCTATAAATAATTTGCTCTATTCAATGATTTTATGGGACGTGAAGTAGATGACAGAAGTGACTCCTTTCAAGAGAAATCATACAAGTGCTTTTCATAATTTTCAGGTCCGCGTTTATGTTGCGGATACAGATTTTTCCGGTGTAGTTTATCATGCGCGTTATCTTGAGTTTTTTGAACGAGGACGTTCAGAGTTTTTACGGGATACCGGTTTTAATAATAAGATGTTAGCAGCAGGGGGTGAGGGGGAAAAATTGTTTTTTGTTGTTCGTCATATGGAAATTAATTTTTCAAGACCAGCTAAAATTGATCATCTTTTAGTCGTTAAAACACGTGTTAATCACATCCAAGGGGCCCGCTTTTTTATGGAGCAATCTATTTTGCATGAGATGACTACGTTGGTAACAGCCAAAGTTGAAATTGCTCTGATTAATGAGGAGGCAAAACCGCGACGTTTACCCAAAGAACTTTTTGCAAAAATGCTTGGTTAAAAGTGTGATTCATTGAATTAGCAAGTTTCAGGAGAGATCAGCAGATATAAAGTAATCTATAATCTAAGACTATACATTTATCATAGCCTAAATGTTTTCCAACAAGGTCACACGATACAGCAAAAGAAAGCACCTCTGCTACAATAACTACAATAAATTGAAGATAATATCTCACAAAATTAAACACACCTCATCCATGTTATGATTCAAAATCAATGTCGCATCATCCATTTTCTGCTATAAACTCAAGATATTTTCTTTCTTTTGAAGAAAGGTTTGTTGGCATCAGAAAACAGCGAAAAAGTACAAAATATAAAAAGAAATAAAAATGGATTAAGATTTATTTTTATAAAAATGCACATACCCAGCACCATATTGCAATAAAGTGATAATAAGCTATTAGGTCGAAAACTGTCTCAAAACACCCAAAGGGTGTTTTTAAGCAATTTGATTTGTTTTTTTACTGGATTGTCATTTGGCATCACAAGAGCGCGTGTTTCATCCATTTCTATCCATCATGCATGACTTTATGTGCGCTTCTAAGCGTAGTGAATGAGTGAGAGATCAATGTATACAAAGCAGAAATGCATTTTTGCATTTAAAGTTTCAACAGCATATTATTCTATATAATGTATTGACTTAGAAAGATAAATTATCACTTATCATGGGCACAAACCCTAATAGGAATAGAATAAAATACTTTCATTTCAAATCTGTTCATGTTGAAACAATTAAAATCATTTGCTTACACATCATAAGAGAACAATATAAATCATTGAAAAAATTGTAAAAATGTTCCTTATGGATCATTCGCAATGCAATAACGATCAAATATCGCAAGTGAGCAAAGAGAGCGAAGAAGCCGGTTTTGATGAAGTAAAAATGTGAAAAGGCTTTTTTCATGTCACAGAAGCTTGTACGTTATACCATGGTGCCAGAGAGATGATAGGCATTGAAAGGGGCTAATTCACAATACAGTGAGATTACATGAGACTTACACTAGATTACATAGGACGTCGTAGGGGTGCATGGGTGAGGCGCATTGTTGTGAGGTGTTGTAGGGTGGTTTATTGTCGTTTTTTGTGCCCGATGATGTACCCCGTATTCAATTCGATGGAAAATGAGAGAAATAATAGCCTGAGGCAAAGCGTCATCTTTTATGATGATAACATATTTATTTACAATGATAATTCATTGCGTTGTCACTTTCAGATAATTCTGAAACTTGTAAAATTTTTTCTTTTCAAGCTCTATTGCCGCGAATTAATAAAAAACATTTTCTTACATGTCACAAGCGGAGTTGGTGAGTGGATACAAAAACACTTAAGAAAGAAATAAAATACCTCTTACGAATCTTTTCAAGTGCTAAGACTTATCGCTGTATTTTAAGCTGGAAACGCGTATGATGATTTAGCGTTCTTTTCATAAGCGTAAAGATGGTGGTGCATAATAGATTTAATATCATGCATTTTTATATCTTTTATTTTTATAGCATTTATGGAGAAGCCCTGATCGTTATATTTTTCATAAATGCTGTTGTGAAATGAGGGGGATGTGCATTGAGGGATATCTCTCGTCATCACTTTTTAAGGAAAGTTAAGAAACAAGTCTTGTTTTAGCGCATGGATTTATGTGAGACTAGAGTCTTTACTTAAATTTAGAAAATATAAAATAATCTGTTTTATAAAATTTAAAAAAATGCATCTTTCATTTAGAGGGACAAAAATTATGCCGCATGGTGAACTAACGAATCCAGAAACAATTGGAATGTTGCATTTGTTTATGCAAGCGAGTTGGATCGTGAAAGGTGTTATGATCGGATTGCTGCTCGCTTCCATCTGGAGTTGGGCAATTATTTTTGATAAAATTTTTACGTATCGGAGAATACGGCGTGAAATAAAGCAGTTTGAACGCACATTTTGGTCTGGCAAAGCGCTAGAAGATCTTTATGCATCATGTAAAAGTCAACGTACCAATAGTATATCTGCAGTTTTTATGGCAGCAATGGTTGAATGGAAAAAATCTCTTGAAAAAGGGACCCATACATCGAAAAGTTTGCAGAGCAGAATTGATAAGGCTATGGATTTGACGCTGGGACGTGAAAGTGAAAAAATAGAATCAAAATTAAGTTTTCTTGCGACACTGGGGTCTGCGGGACCTTTTATCGGACTTTTTGGAACAGTTATTGGTATTATGGAGTCTTTTCTTTCTATTTCAGCTTCTCAAAATACATCACTTGCCATTGTCGCGCCAGGGATTGCAGAAGCGCTTTTGGCAACCGCTATTGGTTTGTTTGCAGCAATTCCAGCTGTTATTGCTTATAACAAGTTGACTCATGAAAGTGCGCGCATCATTGCACAAATAGAAAATTTTGCTGATGAATTTTCAACAATTGTATCGCGGCGTATTGATGAAACACGCACAGCACCTTCCTCTTTATAAAAAGGATCTTATCCCATGGGCGTTTCTGTTGCTTCTTCTTCTCGCAAAAATACACGTAGGCGGCATCATTCACGAAGCCAACTGATGAGTGAGATCAATGTCACTCCTTTTGTGGATGTCATGCTGGTCTTGTTGATTATTTTTATGGTCTCTGCCCCCCTTTTAGTGAACGGTGTTCCTCTAGATTTGCCTCGTAGTCAAGCGGGTCCCGTACGAGCTCAAAAAACACCTCTTACGGTTTCACTTGATGCGCAAGGGCGCTTTGCCATTAATCAAGATTATTATGAAACGTCGCAGGCCCTGATTACACACCTGAAAACTCTTCTGGAAGCAGATGCTACACAAAAAGATCAACGGGTTTTTGTGCGTGTTGCTAAAACTGTTGAATATCAACAAGTATTAAAACTGCTGGCGGATATTCAAAAAACGGGGTTTTCTCAAGTTGCGTTAGCAAGTTTAGCACAATAAATAATAAGTAATAAAATTGCGTATAACCGGTTGTTCTTAATTTTTTTTTAAAAGAGCATAGAGTGATTAAAAATGAAAAAATGTAAGGCGTAAATAAGGCATAAAGAATGAACAAAGACTCTTATCATAGTATGAAACGAGGCTTGGCTTTATCCCTTGTGGTCCATGTCATTTTTCTCAGTTGGGGAGCTATTCAGTTTACAAGCTCTTTCTCTTTACCACAACCATTGGAAGCAATTCCCATTACTCTTGCTCCTTTGGTGGACGAGTTTTCTTCTCAACAAGGAGCCGTGAAGGCTCCTATCCGCGCAATCCCTGCCGTAAAACCAACTATGCAACCACAAGAGAAAGAAGATGCACGCCATATTGGAGAGGGACAAATAGATAGTCTTGCACCATTTCAACCAAAGGAAAAGTTGCTCCCCGTTGAGACAACACCGCCGCCAACAAGCGAAAGTACGTCGGAAACATCCACATCCGAACTTACACAACCAGAATTATTAGAAGCAAAAACAGAAGAGATTTCAAAAGAACCAGAGAATGAGCTCAAGGTTGCGTCTGAGATACCTTTGAAAGTACCGGAAGATGCGCCAAAGCTTGCACCTGAGATGCCTGTGAGAGTACCGGAAGATGAGCCCAAGGTTGCACCTGAGATACCTTTGAAAGTACCGGAAGATGAGCCTAAGGTTGTGCCTGAGATGCCTGTGAGAGTACCGGAAGATGAGCCAAAGCTTGCGCCTGAGGTGCCTTTGAAAGTACCGGAAGATGAGCCTAAGATTGTGCCTGAGATGCCTGTAAGAGTACCGGAAGATGAGCCTAAGGTTGCACCTGAGATACCTTTGAAAGTACCGGAAGATGCGCCAAAGCTTGCACCTGAGATGCCTGTAAGAGTGCCGGAGGATGCACCCGAGACTGCGCTTAAGCCTTTGCACAAAAATGAAGAGATGGTATCGCCAAAAGAATTGACTCCAACGGTACAAAAAGTACCGGCAGAGCAGGTGGTTCATCAAGTTCCCAAAATTGTGCTTCCAGAAAAAATTCTTCTTCCACAGTTGAAACCAAAATTTGACGAAGAATCTACAATGAAAAATAAGGCGGCATTGAATCAAAATACGCCAAAGCTTAGCAAGAAACACCAAGAGAAACAGACCATTGAAGATATTCTGGCCATGGAGGAAAATAATTTGCTCAATCGTGCGCGGTCACAAGGAGGAGGAGCAAAACGTTCTCATACACCAGAAGCTTTGGGTGCAAGAAAAAATATTAATGATACCACAAAAATGGCACAAACATTGGTCAATATTGTTGGGGGGTGTATTCAACAGAAGCTTAAACTTGTAGCGCTTGGTGGCGATTTAAAGAATCGTCCGGTCGTGCGGTTGCGATTTTATTTGGACCGTGAAGGAATGGTTGTGGGTGATCCTATCATTGATCCTGTAAGCGGTCTTGAGAGTCAACAAGCTATTATGATAAGGCAGGTATACGCGGCTGTTTTTTCATGCCAACCTTATGCAGATCTCCCACGTGATCAATATGGCCTGTGGGGGCAAGGTTTTGACTTTAATGTTGATCCCCTCCAAGAAATAAGATGATAAAAAAATCGCTTAACGAAAGGACGCATTCCATGATGACTATAACGAGATATAAAGTTTTTGCTTGGTTTATTGTCACTTGTGGGTTGTGGCTTTCAAATATTTCATTGGTTTATGCGCAATTGAAAGGGACGATTTCAAGCGCTGATTTTAATCCCATTCCCATTGCAATTACAGACTTTATTTCCAATGATTCGATTGGATCTAAAATAACGGCTGTGGTGACAGCCGATCTGGAACGGTCGGGGCTTTTTTTACCGCTTGATAAAGCAAATTTTGTTGAAAACACTTCTAGTCCTAATAAACAACCGCATTTTGCTTATTGGCAGAAAATAAAAGCGCAAGGTTTGGTGACGGGGCAAGTCATGAGAGAAATCGATGGACGATTGAGAGTCGATTTTCGTTTATGGGATGTTTTTGGAGAGCGACAACTGAAAGGACGGCGTTTTTATACCGCGACAGAACGGTGGCGGCGTGTGGCCCATATAATTGCAGATGAGATCTATAGTGAGATGACAGGAGAAAGTGGTTATTTTGATACAAGAATTGTTTTTATCGATGAAACAGGACCTCAAAATGCACGCATTAAACGCTTAGCCATGATGGATCAAGATGGAGCAAATTTGATTTATATGTCCGATGGAAGTGAATTGGTGCTTACACCGCGTTTTTCCCCAAAAAGACAAGAATTGACCTATATGGCTTATGAGGAAAATCAAGTACCTCATGTTTATCTCCAACAAATTGAAATGGGGCAAAGAGAGTTGATTGGAACGTTTAATAACATGACAATTGCTCCGCGTTTTTCTTCTGATGGACAAAAAGTCATCATGAGTTTGTTACAAAATGATGGGAGTGCCAATCTTTACACCATGGATTTACGAACCCGTACGATGACGCGACTTACAACAACTTCTGCTATTGATACTTCTGCTTCTTATTCACCGGATGGCAAACAAATTGTTTTTTCTTCAGATCGTAGCGGAAAGCCGCAAATCTATAAAATGAATGCAGATGGGAGTGATATTCAACGTATTTCTTCAAACGAGGGGAGTTATTCAACACCTATTTGGTCTCCACGGGGTGACTATATCGCCTTTACAAAACAATTAAGCGGACAATTTTCTATCGGTGTTATGCGCCCAGATGGACAAGGAGAACGAATTTTAACCACGGGTTTTCATAATGAAGGACCAACGTGGGCCCCCAATGGTCGTGTGCTGATGTTCTTTCGCAAAAATCCCGGTATGGGACCAAAAATCTATACGATTGACATTACCGGACGCAATGAACGACAACTCCCTACACCCAATGATGCTTCGGATCCAGCATGGTCGCCATTGCTCAATATACAGTAAAACAAAATGCTTAAAAACAGAATATAGAAGGAATACAGTCTCAATAGTTTTTAATTATTTAAAAGCAGGAATTGGTTATAGTGGGCATGGGGATTTATGTAGATTTCATCTATCATCTACGGTTGTTGATCGATAATGGAATTTCCTTGGGGGAAAATGCTTAAAAAATTCAAAACAATACCTTGAAAAAATAGAGTCGAAAATTCTGAAGTCTCTAGATTTCAACTTTTTATTAAAAGTGTCGCTATATATATTTTTTTAAACTTCCTTTTCAATTTTGTTTGTGAAGAATTTGGTCTTGTCAGGGGGCTGTTGCTCTCTGATGTATTTTATTCGAGTACGCGGTTGTTTTAGGTCTGAATATTGATTGATCGGTAAGAGCAAAAGGACAGATTTTAAGATAAATGACGTTATTTTAAAAACATACGATGTCATAAAGTTAATGCCATAAAGTCAAAAATTTATCCGCAACAGATTAGAGAGATGTACTGGCTTTTTGTACAATACTTTGCTAAACAATCAGCTCTGGCTTTCCATTTGCTTATTTTTATTCTGTGATGTTGTAAAAACACTGCCCTTTGAGGTGTGGGGATATAGGACGTATAAACCTTCTTGATATATTCTAAGTGTTTTTAAGTGTGTGGCGAATATTTAGGGGAGTGCATGTTTGTTGAGTCTTAAGTTTAAAGTGAATTTCATGGGTGCTTCGTCATAGGAATACGTTAAGAAAATTCGAATTTTTTACAGGCTAGATCATTTTCATCACTTGAAGGCGGGGAGGTTAATCTTAAAGAACAACAAGATCGAATAGAGAGGAATATAGGGATAATCTTTTGGGCATGTAAGAAAGGCGTGAGACTACAGAGTTTTGTGTATGCTTTTCTTTTTGGGATTATGTTTTCTGGAATTGATTGTGGTTTCTTGTTGTACAGACAGATTTTCCCCGCTATTGACGCGGGGCTTTTATTGTGCGGATAGGAGGGGTGACAAATGCTTTTGAAGCCCTCATGAATGAAGAGAGGGCTTGTGCAAATGATGGAAATTATACAGATAATTTTGCCAAAATCTCATCGCTGATATCAAAATTGGCATAAACATTTTGCACATCATCATCTTCTTCTAATGTTGAAATCAGTCGTAAAACAGATAAAGCTTTTTCTTCATCTATTGGTGCAAGGGTGGTGGCTTTCCAAATTGTTTTAATCGATTCTGCTTCACCAAGTTTTGCTTCAAGCATTTTTGAAACTTCACCAATATCTTCAAATGCACAGGTAATATGATGTCCGGTTTCTTCTGATTGTACATCTTCAGCACCGGCTTCAATTGCTGCATCCATGATGTTATCGGCTGTTCCTGCTTCTGGCTTATAGATTATTTCACCAATCCGATTAAACATGAAACTTACAGAACCTGTTTCCCCTAAGGCTCCTCCTGATTTTGTGAAGGCGGCGCGCACATTTGAAGCAGTGCGGTTGCGGTTATCGGTTAAAGCTTCAACAATGACGGCAACGCCTCCTGGCCCATAGCCTTCATAGCGCACTTCATCATAATTTTCGACATCGGTGCCTGACGCTTTTTTAATTGCGCGTTCAATATTATCTTTCGGCATCGATTGTGCTTTGGCATTTTGAACAGCCAGCCTTAAACGTGGATTCATGGCTGGATCAGGAGCACCTTGTTTTGCTGCTACGGTAATTTCGCGCGCAAGCTTAGAAAATATTTTCGAGCGCATAGCATCTTGACGCCCTTTACGGTGCATAATATTTTTAAATTGTGAATGGCCTGCCATAGTTTTCCTTCCTGTTTGAGGGCTTTCTTTCCAGTTGGACACTTTTTAGAATTTAAGGCGATAAAGCTCGCATCCCACCAGAATAAATGTGCCACAGCATGAGGTGAAATAATCGAATAAACCCTTTATAAGAAAATTCATCTTAAAGGTAAAGAGACCTTAGTTGAGGATCATTACAAGAGAGATCTCTTGTCGTTGAGCAAAAATAACGCTATAACAGAATGTAATTTCATAGCAAAATGGTTTATTCCATGCCGCGCTTTGTTTTAGGAGTGGTTGGAGAGACCTAAGCATATAAAAAGTTCCAGTGCTCTTGAGTGGGCGGTAACCTGCCTCATAGAAGAGGCGCAGAAGAGGATTTATAAAAATGGCAACGCAACTTTTGATGCCCAAAGCAACAGCTGTTTGGTTGGTTGATAATACAGCTCTTTCTTTTGATCAGATTGCAGAATTTTGTAAATTGCATGTCTTGGAAGTAAAAGCTATTGCCGATGGTGATGCGGCTTATGGTATTAAAGGTTTAGATCCGATTAGTTCTGGGCAATTGACGCGCAGTGAAATTGCACGGGTGGAGGCTGATCAAAACGCACGCTTGAAAATTTCTCAATCGAGGGTGCATATTCCTGAAAAAAAACGTAAAGGGGCGCGCTATATCCCTCTTTCTCGACGCCAGGATCGTCCCAATGGTATCCTATGGTTGGTTACGAACCATCCCGAGTTGAAAGATGCACAAATTGCACGGTTGATTGGGACAACAAAAGCGACAATTGAACAAATCCGCCTTAGAACCCATTGGAATAGTGCAAATTTGGTTCCTCTTGATCCTGTAGGACTTGGTTTGTGTTCGCAAATCGATTTAGATTTTGAGCTCCAGCGTGCGGCGAAAAATCGTCCTGTTGCAGCAGAAGAAGATAGGTCGTTGCTTCCCGCTTCTGTGACGGAAAACGCTTCTCTAGAGGAAAATGAGAGCGAAGAAAATCTGCATAAGACTTTTGACGCTGATAAAGTTTTTGCAAAGTTGAACGCGCTGCAAAAAAATAGTCAAGATCAAGATGATGCATAAAAAGCCATGACTCATAAGGGAAACATTTCTTATGAAAATGTTAGAGGAATGGCTGAAGAGAAGAAAAATTGGCAGAGACTTAAAAGTAAAAATGAGGACGAAAAAAACAGAAAAAATTTCGTCTTCATTAGGAATTAACGGTTATTCTTAAAAATATTTTTAAGAATTTACCCTTCTTTACGAAATTCAAGGAGAAACGGACTATGCGCTCTACCAAAAAAAACATCTCTCATTCTTTAGCTATCCTTTTTCTTTTCTCACTATGCCTGGGTGGGTGTGGCAAAAAAAATGTTGGTGCACTTAACGGTATGAATGGCGCTTATATGAATGATGCTGGTTTGAATCAGGTGTCACCAGGCTCAGGACAAGAATTTACAGTTAGTGTGGGTGATCGCGTGTTTTTTGGTCTCGATTCTTCTTCACTTGATGCTAATGCTGAACGTGTTTTAACGCGCCAAGCAGAATGGTTGCTTCATTATCCTTATTATTCTATTATGATCGAAGGTCATGCTGATGAGAGGGGAACACGTGAATATAACTTGGCACTTGGACAGCGCCGTGCTGTTGCTGTGCGAAACTATTTGGTGTCTCTAGGTGTGTCTGCACAACGGATTCAAACAATTTCTTACGGAAAAGAAAGACCTGTAGCAGTATGTGATGATATTTCCTGTTGGAATCAAAATCGACGTGCTGTGACAACGTTGAATGACATGAATAGTCATTAAAAAGAAGATTGTTTGTTTCAACTATTCAATAAGCTCTTAAGGGGAGAAAAGAATGTATCGTAAAATCAATTGGAAAACACTCTTTTATATGGGGGTTTTTATAGCTTGTTCTACTTCACTTGTTCAAAGTGCAGCACGAAAGGCTTCCGAATATCCTGCACATGATACGGATAAAGTTGATGCAGTTGATAAGGCAACTGATGACGTGAAAGAAGCACCTGAAGCAGCTGATAAAGCAGCATCTGATGTGATAGAAAAAGCCACTGACGCTGTTGATAAGGCTGTTGATGCAGTGAAAGAAGCACCTGAAGCAGCCGATAAAGCAGCATCTGATGTGATAGAAAAAGCCACTGACGCTGTTGATAAGGCTGTTGATGCAGTGAAAGAAGCACCTGAAGCAGCCGATAAAGCAGCATCTGATGTGATAGAAAAAGCCACTGACGCTGTTAATAAGGCTGTTGATGCAGTGAAAGAAGCACCTGAAGCAGCTGATAAAGCAGCATCTGATGTGGAGAAAAAAGCCACTGACGCTGTTAATAAGGCTGTTGATGCAGTGAAAGAAGCACCTGAAGCAGCTGATAAAGCAGCATCTGATGTGATAGAAAAAGCCACTGACGCCGTTAATAAGGCTGTTGATGCAGTGAAAGAAGCACCTGAAGCAGCCGATAAAGCAGCATCTGATGTGATAGAAAAAGCCACTGACGCTGTTAATAAGGCTGTTGATGCAGTGAAAGAAGCACCTGAAGCAGCCGATAAAGCAGCATCTGATGTGGAGAAAAAAGCCACTGACGCCGTTAATAAGGCTGTTGATGCAGTGAAAGAAGCACCTGAAGCAGCCGATAAAGCAGCATCTGATGTGGAGAAAAAAGCCACTGACGCTGTTGATAAGCCGTCTGATGCTGTGAAGAAAGCACCTGAAGCAGCCGATAAAGCAGCATCTGATGTGGAGAAAAAAGCCACTGACGCTGTTGATAAGGCTGTTGATGCTGTGAAAGAAGCTCCTGAAGCAGCTGATAAAGCAGCATCTGATGTGATAGAAAAAGCCACTGACGCTGTTGATAAGGCTGTTGATGCAGTGAAAAAAGCACCTGAAGCAGCCGATAAAGCAGCATCTGATGTGATAGAAAAAGCCACTGACGCTGTTGATAAGCCGTCTGATGCTGTGAAAGAAGCACCTGAAGCAGCTGATAAAGCAGCATCTAGCGCGGCGGAAAAAGCCACTAGTGTTGCGGAGCACCAAGGGATTATTTTAGAGAATCAACAGGCTTTATTTCAAGATTATGATTTAGATAAGCTTTTACATAAGATACGAATGGTGCTTGAGCATAACAGTCTAAAAAATGTTAACAAGCAGTTTCACGAGCTTTTTGATACAGAAACCTCTTCTGTTTATTCTTGTTCTTTTGAAAAGTCTGCTGTAGATGAAAAATCTCAGACTGTAAAAGAAGAGATGGAGCAGGACCATAGTACAGGTGTTCAGACAAAGGTTGCTGCTGTGGAAGCTAAGGTGGAGAGCCATGACCATGAAAACAGTCAATCCTTTAACAAAGCGCATGAAGTAAGAGCTCCAATTGAAGTACATCAGAGTGACAATCTTTCTTCTTCTAAAGCTTTGTATAAGGAAGGGTATGATTTTATTCGTTCTGCTAACTATGTTGATGCTGAAAAAAGCTTTTGCGCTTTTCAAAATCGTTACAAAAAAGATTCTTTGAGTGATGATGCTTTATTTTGGTTGGCCGAATCTTTGTTGGGACAAAAACGCTATCATGAAGCAGCACAAGTTTATCTTACCGCATGGTATGCAGATAAAAAGAAGCTCTATACCTCCGAGATTTTACTGAAATTAGCAAGAAGTATGGTCACTCTTGAGCCAAATAAAGACAATTGTGCTCATTTTGTGAAAAAATCAAAACGTCAACAAACATTAGCATCTGTTTTTTGTAAACCTGCAAAATAAACAGCGAGGTCGTTTTCGGTGTGCGTTAGACTGGCAAGAAATCTCTTTAAAACATCGGATTTTATTCCATGTCAGAAGTTGATTCTTGCCGTCTCAGGGGGAAGTGATTCTTTGGCTTTGATGTTTTTGGTCAAAGAGCATTTGGAAACTCTCGCATTTCCTCCAGAAATGATTGTTGTCACGGTTGATCATCAATTGCGTAAAGAATCGATGCGTGAGGCAGAAACTGTTGCGAAAATTTGTCGTGTCCATGATATTCAACATATCACTGTGCGATGGGAAGGCGAAAAGCCAAAGACGCATATTGCTTCCAGCGCGCGTGTTGCACGTTACGATCTCTTGGTTAAAGAAGCACAAAAACAAGGCGCATCAGTTATTATGACGGGCCATACACTCAATGATCAGGTTGAAACCTATCAAATGCGGTATCAACGTCTCCAAAAGAACAGAGGTGCTTTATATAGTGAAGCTGTTACCATGCGCGATGAGGTTTATGCCAGTGGTTTTGCTGGTATTTTGCGCGGTGAAGCCGAGGGTATACGTGATGAGTTTCATGCCAGAAAAACAAGAAAAAATATTTCCGAAAAAAACGATGGTCCGCTCTATGAACGTGGTTTATCCTGTATTCCGCGTGAGGCGTTGTTGCATAGAAAAGTGCGTTTGATTCGTCCACTCCTTGGTGTAAAACGCCAAACATTACGGAATTATTTACGCTTACAAGGACAAACATGGATTGATGATCCAACCAATGAAGATCGCAATTTTGAACGTGTGCGTGTGCGTCAATCTCTTTCTCCACAAAAATTGTCTTATATTGCTCAAAAAATAAATGAAGCCGCATTGCAGCGTCGTCAACACGCGCAAAATATTGCCGATTTGATCTTAGCACTGGATATTACTGTCCAACATGGACGTTGTTTCATAGCAAAGCCTGCGCTATTTTTACAGAAACATTCCAGTTTTCCTTTCGTGGTGGGGCTTTTTGCTGTGCTGATGGGAGGGGGATTTTATTTGCTCCCCAATCAGAAATTAAGCATGCTTGTTCAAAAACTCTGTCTCGATTCTCCAGAAAAGAAGCGTTTTACTTATGCGGGCTCTGTTATTGAATATAACAAGCAGGGAATTTCTTTGTGGCGTGAAGGGCGAAATATAAAAGAGGCTATCGTTGAGCCAGATAAAACTTTTATATGGGATGGGCGCTATCATATCACAAATCATGGATATGAGGCTATAAAGGTTGGAGCCGCAAATTTAGAACAGCTGAAATTTTTATTAAAAAATAGCGATTTTGAGCTTGAAAAGCCTCATTTTCCCTCTTTACAATCGCTGGTGATGATCTCAAATGACAAAGGGTGTGATATTCCAGAGTTGATTTCTCAAGCAGTTGTTCATAAAAATGTTATCATCAAGCGGATTATGGCACCTTTCGATTGGCTTTCTTCGCGAGAAGATGCTGCTGTGGTAAATGTTGTGGAACCTTTTTTTAATATTGAGGTGAAAAGATAAAGAAAAATTACTCTAAAAGAAAATAAACAGCTTCTCATCCCTTGGCAAGGGGCTGACAAGGTTATATGTTAAGGGGAACTGTTTGAAATCTATATTTGATTAAGTGGGCTGAATATGAATTCCAATTACCGCTCTCTCCTCATTTGGGGAGTTATTGCTTTGATTTTGATTGTGTCGTTTTCTTTCTTTAATGGAGATAGTCAACGTTCTGGTGGTGGAGAGGTCTCTTATTCTGAATTTTTGCAAAAAGTTGAGAATAATGAGTTGAAATCTGTGACCATTCAGGGTCAAAAATTAACAGGAAAAACCATTGAACATAGAACTATTTCAACCTATGCTCCACGAGATCCAGGTTTGATACAAAAATTGGAAAGCAAAAACGTCAATGTTAAAGCTATTCCTGAAAGCTCTGGAAATAGTATTTTCCTCAATCTCCTCTTTTCCTTATTGCCTGTTATTATTATCGTGGGGGCGTGGGTCTTTTTTATGCGGCAAATGCAAAATGGATCACGTGGTGCAATGGGGTTTGGGAAGTCAAAAGCAAGATTGCTTAATGAAGCGCAAGGACGTGTTACTTTTAAAGATGTTGCCGGTGTTGAAGAAGCAAAGCAAGATCTTCAAGAAATTGTTGAATTTTTACGCGAACCACAAAAATTTCAACGTTTAGGAGGCCGTATTCCACGCGGTGTTTTGCTTGTTGGTCCTCCAGGAACCGGTAAAACTTTGCTCGCACGCTCTGTGGCTGGTGAAGCCAATGTGCCATTCTTCACCATTTCAGGGTCTGATTTTGTTGAAATGTTTGTAGGTGTTGGGGCGAGCCGTGTGCGTGATATGTTCGAACAGGCTAAAAAAAATGCCCCTTGTATTATCTTTATCGATGAAATTGATGCTGTTGGGCGCCATCGGGGTGCTGGACTAGGAGGGGGAAACGATGAACGCGAGCAAACCTTAAATCAGTTGCTTGTTGAAATGGATGGGTTTGAGCCCAATGAAAGTATTATTCTTATTGCTGCAACAAACCGTCCCGATGTCCTTGATCCCGCTTTATTGAGACCAGGGCGTTTTGATCGGCAAGTTGTTGTGCCAAACCCTGATGTTTCTGGGCGTGAACAAATCTTGAAAGTGCATGTGCGCAATGTGCCTTTAGCGCCCAACGTTGATCTGAAGATTTTGGCAAGAGGTACACCAGGATTTTCCGGTGCGGATCTGATGAATCTGGTCAATGAAGCTGCTCTTATGGCTGCAAGCCGTAATAAAAGAGTCGTGACAATGCAAGAATTCGAAGATGCGAAAGATAAGGTGATGATGGGGGCTGAGCGTCGTTCAACCGCTATGACACAAGAAGAAAAAGAACTCACTGCCTATCACGAAGCAGGACATGCTATTGTGGCTCTTAATGTGCCAGTTGCTGATCCTGTCCACAAAGCAACAATTGTCCCAAGGGGAAGGGCCTTGGGAATGGTGATGCAATTGCCTGAAGGTGATCGCTATTCCATGAGTTATCGTTGGATGATTTCTCGTCTGGCCATTATGATGGGTGGACGTGTGGCTGAAGAATTGAAATTTGGAAAGGAAAATATCACCTCCGGTGCTTCTTCTGATATTGAACAAGCAACCAAATTAGCGCGCGCAATGATCACACGATGGGGATTTTCTGATCTGCTTGGGAATGTTGCTTATGGAGATAACCAAGATGAAGTCTTTTTGGGTCATTCTGTTGCGCGAACACAAAACGTTTCTGAAGAAACAGCGCGCATGATTGATATGGAAGTGCGTAAGCTTATTGATGATGCCTATAAAAATGCTACAGAAATTTTGAAAACAAAAAGAAAAGAATGGTTTGCTTTGGCACAAGGTTTGTTGGAATATGAGACTTTAACGGGAGCTGAAATTAACGAAGTTATTGCAGGAAAGCCTCCTTCACGCACACAGAAAGATGAGAATGCTGCACCACGGGGATCCTCTGTTCCGAAAACTGGAACAGTGAGGGTAGAGACAGCAGGCGCAGAGGAAAAAGACGCTGAAACAGCGCCTAAAATAGCAACTCATAAGGTAGAGACTGATAAACTAGAAGAGGGTAAGGCAGAGGGAGCTGTAGGGAAGAAAACAGCAAAATCCAGTGATGTTGAACCTAAGGAGCTTCAGTCTAAAAAAGTGCAATCGGATGAGACTGAGAAAAAAGCGCAAAGCACAAAAGGTACCACAAAATCAGTCAACCGCTCTAAAAGTAAAAGCAGTGCAGAAAAAAAGTCAAATACGGTGGGACATGATAAAGGAAAATAGGAGCCTTTTAAGAACGCTTGAGTGACGATGTTTTAGGAAAACTTCTAAATTTTTTGAGAAAGGCGCAAGCTTTGTTTGCGCCTTTCTTGCAATATTTGCAAAAATATGGAAGCAAAAAAATTAAGCAAAGCCGTTGTATGATGACGGCTTTAGCATGCTACAAGGCGAGGTGTACTGTTGCTTTTCTAATGTGGTAGGGGTTGTAAGGTTAGGTGATAGATTTTCTTGCTGATTTGGTAGGGTATGAGGTTTGGTGCTGAGTTTCTTTACGGATTTAGCAAGTGTGTGAGATTATCCGTTGGTTGTGTTAAAGGGATGTGTAGAGCATTTTGAGGAGATAATATTTCTTTTATGTGTGAGGGTGTAACATAATTGTTTGAGAGTGGTTTAGATGTGTAGATGGTGAATAGGGGGCTTGATTGTCTAAATGCATGAAGGTTTAAGATCAACGATCTGATTTTATACGGGGAGAGGAGGACTATTGTACCAAGGGGGCTTTTAGGGGTTTAAAAAAGTCAAAGGGAAAAAGTAGATATTAAAGGAAAGAGGTATGGTACAAAAATATTTTGGTACAGATGGAATTCGGGGGAAAGCCAATTCATTTCCGATGACACCCGATTTTGCTATGAAGGTAGGGATGGCGGTAGGGGTTTTATTCCGCTCACAACATCAATCACGTCGTGTGGTGATTGGAAAGGATACACGATTATCGGGCTATATGTTGGAAAACGCTTTGGTTTCAGGATTGACTGCTGCGGGGATGGAAGCTTTTTTATTGGGTCCAGTGCCAACACCTGCTGTTGCAATGCTTTGCCGCTCTTTGCGCGCGGATCTTGGGGTGATGATTTCTGCTTCTCATAACCCCTTCTATGATAATGGAATTAAACTTTTTGGTCCTGATGGTTTTAAGCTTTCAGATGATATGGAAGCGAAAATTGAACAATTAATCGATACAGATCTTTCAAAATCTTTAGCAAGTTCTGCCGAAATTGGTTATGCAAAACGGGTTGAAGGGGATATTTATCGTTATATTGAATATGCCAAACGAACTCTGCCGCGCGATGTTCGCTTGGATGCTGTGCGTATTGTTGTGGATTGTGCCAATGGGGCGGCTTATAAAGCGGCTCCTCGTGCTTTATGGGAATTGGGGGCTGAGGTTTTTGCTATTCATGATGAGCCAAATGGTACCAATATTAATCAAAAATGTGGGTCAACCGATTTAAGTTCTTTAAAACGAAAAGTGCATGAAGTACGTGCTGATGTGGGTATTGCTCTTGATGGAGATGGAGATCGTGTTCTCATTGTTGATGAAAAAGCACAAACGGTTGATGGAGATCAGTTGATTGCTGTAATTGCTGAAAATTGGCATAAAATGGGACGATTACGGTGCAATGGTGTTGTTACAACAATTATGTCAAATCTTGGACTAGAGCGTTTCTTGAACGGCAAAGGGTTGCACCTTGTAAGGACAAAAGTTGGAGACCGTTATGTTGTCGATGCCATGCGCCAAAAGGGATATAATGTTGGTGGTGAGGCTTCTGGGCATATTGTGCTCAGTGATTTTGGCACAACGGGTGATGGCTTGGTGGCTGCCTTGCAGGTTTTAGCCTGTATGAAAGAAAGCCAAAGTCCTATGAGCCAATTGTGTAAACGGTTTGAACCTGTACCGCAAATTTTAAAAAATTTAACGGTTAAAAATAAAAATGTCCTGAAAAAAAATCCTGTTAAAACGGCTATTGATCAAGCAGAGAAAAAGTTGGGAAAAGAAGCACGCCTCGTTATCCGTGCTTCTGGAACTGAACCGGTTATCCGCCTTATGGCTGAAGGCGATGCACGAGAAGTGTTGGATGCGGTCGTAACAGAGTTGATGGATGTTATTACGCAACATGATGCACACGTGGGTGCTGTGCTTTGAGGAATCTTGAATGCTGTGAGGTAAGTAATCAGGTAATCTTTTGAGAGATAGAAGGGAAATTTGCTACGGGAATTATTTGTTGGAATATAAGGGGATATTTCTAACGTTGAGTAGACTTCAAGCGGGTGACCTTTGAATAAAGGGGAGGCTTCTTATGATGGTTGAGGGGAAGAAAAAGAATAAAGACTAAAGCTTGGAGGCTTGTGTGTGCTAGAGGAGGGGAGATCTTGAGAGAGGGATGAAAATTCTTGAGTTGTATAGAAGAAAAAGCTGGTGAGAGCAGTCAGTCAAAACGGTTATCCAAGAAAAACGGTTGTTGATGAAGGAGTTTTGGGATTCGTGTAATGGCGAAAATCTATCCTTTATACATTGCATATAAGGGAGGATCAGAGATTAGATAAAAAAGGGTTTGGCGATTTATACTGATAAAGCGATGTCGTTTCGTGATTTTGTCTTTAATGTTGTCTTGGGATGCACTTCATAACTATGGGTTTGATTCATCAAAAGTTCTCCCTAAAGAACAACTTCAGGATAAAAAGCTAGTGAACGAGCTTCAAACAGCTGTTCAATTTTTGCAACAAAGACATATACAAGAGATCAACAACGTATCTGTGCGTACAAAGTCAAAAGATGTGATACGGTCAAGAAATCTAATGCATTAGAAACTTTTTATTGTAGCTCATTTGGGGTCTCATTAAAGAGTAACTAAAGGAGGGTTACTTATAAATATAGCGGTGGATTCAAGAGATATTGTGCGAGCATGTATAGATAAGAATTTAAAAAAAGCCCATGAAATATTAGCGCCTCTAGGGCTTACTGTGTCTTATTTTGTACGGATTGCTTTGATTAAAGTTGTCAATGAAAAGGGATTTGTCGTTTGATATGTATGTTCCTAATGAAACAATATATTGATTTATAATGATAATTTAGCGTTATTCAAGTTGAATTAGCCCCCTAATATCGTAAAATTTTCTCATTTCAAATCTATTCCATGTTGAATCAATCAAAATCATTTGCTTGCACGTCACAAGCGGGGGGGAGTCCATGTGGAAAAAACCGTACAAGAAAGAACTAAAAATGGTTCTTATGAGCCCTCTCTAGTGCCAAGGGCTGTCAACACTCACGAGCTGGCAAAGTGTGTGATGGTGCCAGCATGCGAGACGCTTGAAATTTTTGAGAAAAGTGAAAGAGGAGAAGATGTTTTTTTTGTAAAAGATGTGGAGGATTTATTTCGTCATTTGGATATTTGATACTTCTGATCATTCATTTAAAATTGGCTTTTAATTTACATCATTATAGTTACGGGTATCACGTATTTTTATTGATAATTTACAGGGATTCCGTATATTGAACAATTATGCAAACAATGATCGAAACGACAGCTTATCCTATTATGCCGTAAAACACCGTTGTTTAGAGCGGTGGTATAAGGCATGAAAAGCTTTATATATTGAATGTTTTTAGATATCGTGATCAGTATTTCAGGGCAAGGTTTGTCTGTCGCGCCTATGAAGTGAATCGCGTGAGTGGTCAGTAGCAGGAAGCCGCCGAGAGATGCTGGACTTTTGACAGGCTCGTGGCGGGTAGGAATCTCACTCCTTTGAGGTGTGGGGGAAAGTCAATTAACTTGTGCGAAAGAGGAAGGCATATCACCTGAAGCATTATTTAATATTGTTTTTTTAAATTGCTGCTAATCCAGATGCTGGTGTTTTTATGCAAGGAATGAGGTGAGAGCAAGGAAAGTTAGATTCCCAACAAAGCATAAGGGTAAAAGTGGGGAATATAGGGTTATACCCTTTTTGGGTGGTCAAAATATTCCGGTGTTTCTCTTAGATATTTACAGTAAATTATCTCAAGGAAATTTAATTAAGCTAGTAAGCTAGAAAGAAATGAACTTAAGTGAATTTTAACTGTACTCTTAAACGAATATCGAAAGGAAAAAATAATGGATAAGGCAAATAAGTAGGATTGCGTATATTACAAGGAGCTTGTGAAGCTCTTTCTTAATGGGGTTACGACCCTCACGTAAAACAGCACACCATTGTGTGCAGTTTCACGGGTTTGTTTTAAAGAAACATTTCTTAAGGCACCCAGGCCCTTTTCATGGCGCCGACCATGAAGGGTATAACGATAAAGCCATTGAACACCTCCATCTTTATGTTTTTGAAGAAGCGAGCCGGTGCACCATCACACACTTTGCCAGCTCGTGAGTGTTGCGACAGCCCTTGGCATTAGAGAGGGTTCATAAGAGCCATTTTTAATTCTTTCTTGTACGGTTTTTTCACATGGACTATCCGCTTTTAGTGTGTAAGCAAGTGATTTTGATTGTTTCAAGATAAGCAGGTTTGAAATGAGAGAATTGTACGATATTCAGGACTCTCATTCAACATACAAAACAGTGAATTATCATTATAAATCAATGTATTGCATGTTTATGAAGAAGCGAGCCGGTGCACCGTCACACACTTTGCCAGCTTGTGAGTGCTGCGATAGCCCTTGGCATTAGAGAGGGTTCATAAGAGCCATTTTTAATTCTTTCTTGTACGGTTTTTTCACATGGACTATCCGCTT
>NZ_JBHIQN010000008.1:13493-47152 GCF_042196525.1 Bartonella sp. AC62GZZY | reverse complement strand
TCAATGTATTGCATGTTTATGAAGAAGCGAGCCGGTGCACCGTCACACACTTTGCCAGCTTGTGAGTGCTGCGATAGTCCTTGGCATTAGAGAGGGTTCATAAGAGCCATTTTTAATTCTTTCTTGTACGGTTTTTTCACATGGACTATCCGCTTGTAGTGTGCAAGCAAGTGATTTTGATTGTTTCAAGATACACAGGTTTGAAATGAGAGAATTTTACGATATTCAGGGTTCTAATTCAAGTTGAATAACGCTAAATTATCTATATAAATCAATACTTTGTTCTTATGCTAAAGGTGAAGCGGAGGTCATAAATTTGGTAGCCATATCCTTGCAAACATTGATGTCAAAAAAATCAGAAAAAATATAGGGTTATAGATATCATTTTCGGCATGTTTTGGTTTTTCTGTAAGGCGCATTCGTGATTGGAAACAGGGACGATATTCTATAGATACTTTTTCTCGTTTGTTACTTTCAATCATTGAAAATGAACCTGAAGCGATCAATTGTGCTCTTAAAAAATCTCTATTGGCATAAGAGGGGGAGGGTATCGTTTTTTTTAAAAAGCATCACGGCGCTTGAAAGGGTCGTAATAAATTTCTGTTACACGAAATTTTCCTTCCAAACGTTTACATTGGATGATGACATCTATCATCGAGATTAATAAGCCGCGGATATCGTCGCGTGCTAAATTACCACCCCCGTCACTTTCTTTGACTAAAAGGGTCATTTGTTCAAAGGCGGCGAGTGCTGTTGAGGCATGAACGGTGGTGATAGAACCTGGGTGACCGGAATTGACATTACGGATATAGTAAAAGGCTGTACCATCACGCAGCTCTTGCAAAAGAATTCTGTCGGGGCGCATACGCAATCCAGATTCAAGCAGTTCTTTTGCTCCAGCTTTTGCTAAGCCTTGATTATCTTTTGAATAAAAGAGCTGCACTTTGTTTGTGTGTGGAACGACAAGCTCGGGCGTGTCTTCTATGGTGAGAATGCGTTCATATTCAGGGATTTTTGCAATTAAAGCTTTGGAGAGGGTTGTTTTACCAGAACCGGTTTTTCCAGAGATTAAGATATTTTGTTGTGTAACAACAGCGCGTTCTAAAAATGTACAAAAGTCTTTGGCGATAAAGAGATCTGTTAGCTCTTTTTCTGTATCAGAGAGTTCACTTGCCCGTTTTGTCATTTGTTCAAGGGGGGTAAAACTGACGTTTCTGGTGACAGAAAATAGCTGGTTTTCGTGTAGACTTTCAAGAGAAAAAGTGCGTGATGAAGGTTTACGAATTGTCATGCTCATGGTGTTGGGGGCAACAGCAGGGGGCATGACAATTTGTATGCGTTCGTTATTGGGCAGTGTTGCGGAAAGAACGGGATTTTCTACACTAATTTTTTGTGTTGTGTAGGCAGCAACAACTTTCGCAATCCCTTCTAGTTCGCTGTAGGTTAGCTCTTTTAAGATGTGGGTTTGCCAACCATTTGGACCCTCAACAATCACTTCGCCTGGGCGATTGACAACAATCTCAAATAAATTCTCATCATTGAGGAAGTCATCTAAGATTTTTAATTTTGTTAAAACGATAGAGGCTCGTTCTATGTTTTTTGCTGTTGGCATAATATACTCTGAACGTGAGAATTAAAAAAAGGAATAGCCTGGCGTAGAACGCGAGAAAGCGTTTCTCTTTTTTCTTGTGATGGTTAATTTATAAACAGAGGAAAAATCGAGATCTTTTGCTACGAAAATGTTGACCAGTTCGCCTTGAAATTTTTCTAAGGTAGGAGGGATATTGATTTGATTTTCAAGGGCAATACTGGCGGCTTCTTTTCCAGTGTTGTTTGCGCCTTCAAAACCGCCGCCTCCAGAGTTGTTTGAACCTCCTTTATTGGAATTGCCTACTATTTTATTTGTTAAAACTGTTGTGGCACCATCAATAACGGTCAACAAAAGGGAAGAGCCAAAGCGTTCCCACCAATGGGTGTTGATGTTGCCATCAAAACCAGCTCTTCCTAAACTGTCTGTTGCGGGTGAGGCAAGGTCGATGATGACACCGGTTGGAGTTTTTGCTCTTGTCCAGAGAACAAAGAGGCGGGATTGACCTTGTTTTATCCCTCCGCGGTATTCGCCAATCACTTGAGTTCCTTTATCAAGTAAAACAACGCGACCATTGTCGGAGAGGATATCACGGTTAATAATGCAGCTTGCAAAGCCTGGTTGCTCACTGTTTAATGCCGTTTCTAAGATACAGGGAATAGAGGTTCCCATGGCGATGATAAAGTTTCTATTGCCGATGAGTTTTGCTTTTGCTTTTGCTTCTTCTGTTTTGGTAGGCTTTAGTAGGGTCGCAAAATTTTGTGTGTCTTGAAGGGCAGAGGAATTTTTCATATTGGCGAGATTTTCAAGGGTATTGAATTTTTCAAAGGGATTGAGAGTCGTGTTGACAATGTCTTTTAATTGAGACCTAGAGCCTTTGGCAAAAGCAAGAACGGGGGCGCGTCTTGCGGCATCAAGTAAGGGATCATCTTTTTTCGGTTCTTGTGCGAGTGGTTGTGGGGGTGGTAAGGTTATTGGCGCTATGTTTGCACGCGGGTCAGAGGGGACGAGCTCTAAAGGGGCGAGGGAATTGTGAAAGCTTTGTTCTTGTTTTTTATGAGCTTTTGCGGTGTCTTTTTGTTCTGTGGGGGTGGATAAGATGTTCCAGAGGACATAGCCGCAGATTCCTATACAAGCTATTGCGACAACTATTTTTTTGCCGGCGGTTTTGGCGCTATTGTTTTTGCCATCTCCAATAGATCCTCGATCTTCGATGATTGATTTATCACTCATGTGTTGTCCCCTTCAATTCCCGCTTATTTAAAGATCTGATGCAATTTTACGTTCAACAGATGGTGAGGTGGTTTCGGTTCCTAGATTAATACCTTTTGGTTGATAGGCTTCATTAAAGACGCATAGGATATTTTTTCCCTGTCTTAGGGTGAAGCGTGCGCTAATGGCATGGTCAGTTACCCTGTTGCCTCTTGTGGTTTTGGGAACTAGTGATTCTGTACCGTCATTGTTTACAATATAAATGGCAGGGATTTCTTGGTTGTCGGGAAAAGACAATGCTGTTGTTCCGCTATCCCTAATAGTGTCTCGATCTTCGATGATTGATTTATCACTCATGTTTTGTCCCCTTCAATTCCCGCTTATTTAAAGATCTGATGCAATTTTACGTTCAACAGCTGGTGAGGTGGTTCCGGTTCCTGGATTAACGCCTTTGGGTTGATAGGCTTCGTTAAAGACGCATAGGACATTTTTTCCCTGTCTTAGGGTGAAGCGTGCGCTAATGGCATGGACAATCACCATGTTGCCTCTTGTGGTTTTGGGAACCAGCGATTCTGTACCATCATTGTTGACAATGTAAATGGCAGGGATTTCTTGGTTGTCGGGAAATGTAAATGTTGTTGTTTTGCCATTGTCATAAACAGAGGAGGGTTCAAGAGTGATAGAGCCTTGAGCGGTGTAAGCCCAATTGCGTGGTCCATAGGTTTCAGAAGCGTTGAAGATACCATCAATCTGTTGGGATTGTTTTTTTTCTTGTCGCATAAGGGCTGCAAGTCTTCTTTGTTCTGCTTCCTCTTGTGGGTAGCGGAATTTCACAAGGAAATATGTTTCTTGTCCAGAGGAAATTTCTCCATCTTTAATGATGAGTTCAAATTGATAAGAGCGCTTTGAGCCATCAAGCTTTGTGGTGACGACTTGGAGATTGGTAATGGGTTGGACTTCTCTTGCCTTTAGAAAAAGAATATTACCCGCTGGTGCAACTTCCCATGCAACGCTGTTGCCAATCGCTACATGAGCAATTTCTTCATTGGCAGAAAATTCTATTTGTACGGATGAGCGTATGGAGCCAATAATTTTAGTGACATTATAAGCATCATAATTAATAAAGCGAATGCGGCTATCGTTGGGCGCGCGGGTGGGAAAAACACTGGCATGGCTTATATTCATCAAAGAAAAGGCAACAGCCATGTTGAGAATGAGAAAAAGAAAATTTTTTTTCATGATCAGTTGACCACTTCCGGATCGGTTCTATATTCATTAACAATAAACCCTAGAGGATTTATTAAACGGTTTTGGACAGAGATAGGGGCATTGATATATTCAAAGGTAAGTGTTGAGACCCAGTGTGTGATAAATTCTTTGTTGTTCTCGTTATCACGGACGGTTTTATAATAGCGTACCTGTGCGACATCATCATTGATAAAGGAGATTGATTTTATTGTTATTGTAACGGCGGCATGTTTATAGAGAATTTGAGGGCTTTGGGGGTTTCTTGCTCCATACCAGCTGGCAAATCTTTGCTGTTCTTCAGAAGAAGAAAGAAGAGAGACGGTTTGGAAATTATGTTGTGTTTCTTCTGTGGTGAAGCCTTCACGGCAGCGGACGTATTTTGCGGCGAAGTAGCGTGTGATGGCTTCGTCGACGTTTGTGGGACCTTCTTTTAAGGCTTCTACGACTTCAACAATGCCGGTTGAATTGTCGACGCGAATGACAAAGGGTTCCACGGTTTTAAGGGGCGTGAGGGTGATGACCGCGAGAGAAGACATTATTGCAACAGCAACCGCGATGCCGGCAATGGTAAGGGAGACGCGGGTGGTGCGGCGTGAGGCGAGCATGCGGTCTTGATCAAACGAGCGCGCTTCGGCAATATATTGTTCTACGTCTTTTTCTTTCATGCCTTTTTTCCGCAATCTTTGTAGGATTTTATTTCTTCATCCGTTAATTTTTGTGCCAGAAGCATTTCCAGCTTCCCCTCTTTCATGGTGGAGGGTGTGTTGTTACTGATGATGATGGGCGTGGGCGTGGGGTTTTTCCCTTCCCAATTCCACATCGATTTGTTGAGCGGTCGCTTAGAATATCCATCACATTTTGGCAGCGACTTCAGTGTGTTTGGTGAAGACATACAGCCACTGAGAAAGAGAAACGGTAAGATTACCCCAATTTTTTTTAATTCCCGCATTTGAACTTAGACCTTTTTTAATAGTGATGCTAATTTTTTAATGCCCCTTGTTGCTGCATTAGCAGCTTTACCTGTTAGTTGAGCCGTTGTTTTAGCGACTGGTCCTGATCCTGTAAGAGAAGCCCCCCCAGAGGCTAAAGCTGATGCGATATCAGGGAGTCTGAGGAAAAGAAAAATACCACCAATACCAACAACCAAGAACTGAATTAAAGTAGTGAAGATATCTTTAATACCTTCTGAAAAAACGTTCATTGAAATGTTAACATATAAACCACCAAGCAGCACGACTAACACATATAAAATGATGAAGTTTGCAACTTGCCCTAACCATGCTTCTGTGAATTTTCTGGTTGAGGAAAACATATAGAGGCTTATGAAGAGTGGTCCTATTGATAGGACAAGAAACAAACCCAATTTAGCAAATAATGAAACAACAAAACCGACTAGACAAAAAAGGATAGCAGCAACTAGGCAGATAAAACCAGCAATCCATGTCGCGATATACTTCCCCATTTGAGTCAGACCTGTGTACTGGTTTGCTGCGTCCAAAACCTGTGCTCCAGCTTTGCCTATCATATTGTCCCATACATTTCGATCCACATGTGCTCCTTGTGTGACATTTGAAATGGCATTCGGCAGATCATGGAAAAATATACCACTGACCCACTCATTATAAACATCGGCGTTTGTGGCAAGTGAAACAACGATGCCGAGTTTGAAAGTTGTCACTATAAATTCCCATAAGGGCATGGAAGAACGCCCATAGATGATATTGTATCCCATAAATATAATGTAGATTGTACAAGATAGCTTAAGCGGAGCACCTAAGCTTGATGAGAGATTAACAATGGTTTTACCCATTGCGTCTGTAATGGGATCCATCAACATATTGTCTATCTTAGTGAATATGCCTTTGCTTTCTACTGCCATTGAGATGCTCCGCTCTTCATTATGTCTTAATGGTTATTTTGTTGTTCTTCTGCCGCCCGTTCTTTTTCTCTTCGTTCTTCCTCAGCACGTCGCTTTGCTCTTTGTTCAGCTAATTTTTTTTGAGTTTCTGCTCTCATTTTTTCAATCCAAGCTTTTTGTTTAGCCATAAATTCTTCATCTCTTTTGCGATTTTCTTCTTCAACTTTTGCCTGACGTTCTTTCTCAAGTTCAGCGCCTGCTACTCTTAGGTTTTCACAATTTTTTGAAGTTCCTATCCCTCCACATCTCGTGACCCATTCATCAAATAATTTTGGATTTTTTTTAAATTCTGCGACGCTATAGGTTTTTTCACATCCAGCTGTGATGAGCCCTGTGCAAAGTAGCAATGTTGTTATGAGAACTTTATTCATCAATATTTCCCCTTTTTCCTTTCAGTTTTACAAGTTTTGAGCACAATCTTTAAATTCTGCTTGTGTTATCGGTTTTTTATAACCAGTGATGATAAATCTAGGGCAGAGACATAATCTTGCCATAAATCTATTGTATAGTCTGTAAGGTTCTTTAAGTTGAGCAGCTAAAGTGCAATAGATGTTATCCATTGTTTTTGTAATGGGATTCATTAACATATTGTCGATATAAGAAAATACGCCTTTGGTTACTATTGCCATTTAGATACTTCGCTATTCGTTGTGTATTTTTATAATTTAATTATTATTTTGTTCTTTTGCTTTTTGTTCTTCCTCAGTACGCTCTTTTATCCCAAATGTAGAGTTCCATATTTCTTTAGCTTTTGCCTGACGTTCTTTTTCAAGTTCTAAAAATGCTAACCGCATGTTTTCACAATTTTTTGAAGTTCCTGCAAATCCACATTTAGCATCCCATTCTAGGCGTAATTTTTCATCTTTTTTAAATTCTGCTACACTGTGAGTTTTTTCACATCCAGCTGTGATGAGCCCTGTGCAAAGTAGCAATGTTGTTATGAGAACTTTATTCATAGATATTTCCCCTTCTTTCTTTCAGTTTTACAAGGTTTGAGCACAATCTTTAAATTATGCTTGTGTTATCGGTTTTTATAACCAGTGATGATAAATTTAGGGCACAGACATATTGTTGCCATAAATATAGAGTGCACGAAGCTTTTTAAGTTGAGCAGCTAAAGCGCAATAGTGGTGTGTAATGGTGCTATCCATTATTTTTGTAAGGGGATCCATTACAGTATCATCTATGTCAGTAAATATGCCTTTGGTTACTATTGCCATTTAGATGCTCCGCTCTTCATTATGTCTTAATGGTTATTTTGTTGTTCTTCTGCCGCGCGCTCTTTTGCTTCTTGTTCTTCCTCAGCACGTCGTTTTGCTTCTTGTTCAGCTAGTATTTTCTTAGTATGAGCCTCCATTTTTTCAAGATCAGCTTTTTGTTTCGCCATAAATTCTTCATATCTTTTGCGATCGTTCTCTTCCGCTTGACGCTCTCTTTCTTCTGCTTGTGCTTCATATTCTTTTTCAAGTTCTAAAAATGCTAACCGCATGTTTTCACAATTTTTTGAAGTCCCTGCAAATCCACATCTAGCATCCCACTCGAAGCGTAAATTTTTATCTTTTTTAAATTCTGCGACGCTATAGGTTTTTTCACATCCAGCGGTGATGAGCCCTGTGCAAAGTAGCAATGTTGTTATGAGAACTTTATTCATAGATATTTCCCCTTCTTTCTTTCAGTTTTTGAGGTTTGAGCACAATCTTTAAATTCTGCTTGTGTTATCGGTTTTTTATAACCATTGATGATAAATCTAGAGCACAGACATAATGTTGCCATAAATATATTATAAAGTGCACGAAGCTTTTTAAGTTGAGCAGCTAAAGCGCAATAGCGATGTGTAATGGCGTTATTCGTTGTCTCTGTAAGTGGCTCCATCAACCCGTTGTCTATCATGGTAAATATATCATACGCTGCCATTGTTTTCCTCCGCTCCTTATCGTACGGGTTTCGCGTTCCATACTAAGTTGAATTTTTATGCTTTAATTACTGTCCTCTTTCTTTTCAGATTGTTCTTTCGTTTTTTGTTTATCGTCATTTGTACGATATTTATTTAGATATTTTTGAAAGGATTCTTTACCAAGTTCGTCTATTGCTTTTCCTAAGTTTTCACAATTTTGAGGAGATTCTGTTTCAGAAGGTTTTTTCCACATACATTTAGGTGTCCACTCATTGCGTAATTTTTCATCTTTTTTAAATTCTGCGACGCTATGGGTTTTTTCACATCCAGCGGTGATGAGCCCTGTGCAAAGTAGCAATGTTGTTATGATGATCTTGTTCATGTTCAAGCCCCTCTTTTTTTTCGTTTATTGACCACGCATTTTTTGGGCTAAAGCTTTGGTTCGTGCTTTAAATTCTTCCATTTCACGTCTTTCTGCCGCTTTTTCTTCTGCTTGTTGAATCATCATGGCGGCTTGCATTTGGAGTATTTTTGCTTGCAGGTCTGCTTGTACTGCTGCTAATTTTGCTTGAATGCCTTGAATTTTACCCGCATCTTTAGTACTTCCAAGTTCATCAAGGAGCTTGTTAATGTTTTTTTGTGTTTCACTGGCTTCTTCGTAGACGTCTTGGCCTTTTGCCGCTTCTCCTACTACGCGCTGTTCGGCTTTTTTCACTTCTTGTGCGTAAAAAGCATCTGCTGCCTCTTTTGATCCAGCGCCGCCTGCGGGCTCTTTGTATAAGAGTTCTTCTTGCCATTTTTGCGTGTTTTTGCTGCCACCACCGCCGCCACCACCGCCACCGCTGCTGCCGCCCATCGATTGTTGAAAGTGGTTAAAGTCAGAAGGGAGGGCGCCACTGTTCCCTTGCTTGTTAAACATGTCTTTCAATTCAGAGATGTCAGGCTTGACATTTAAGGATTTAGAGAGATCTTGCAATTGTTTAAGCTGACCTTTCAATTGATCAAGCTGTTGTTTGCCTTGTTCGAACTGTTTTAATGCTTGTTTATATTGATCAGCCAATTTTGCAGCAGCTGTGGGATCAAATACCACGATGGCAAAGGCATTTGTTTGAAAGCCAAATGAAGCTGCATAGACGGCTGTTGCCAATAAAAGTTTTTTCATTGTTTTGACCTTTCTTGGAAAATAGGAAGCCATTTTTCTGGAGATTGTCCAACTTCATCCATAATGGTCTCTAAAAGTTCAATGTTCTTGGTGGTGCCACTTAAAATGGCTATTTCATCATCAAAGCCCCGTAAGTTCAGTTCTGCGACAACTGAACTTTGTCCTTGCTTGATGAGAAAACGCCGTGACTCACGGCTTAATTCTGCTTGTATCAGGTTAAATTCTCTGTCCGATAATTTAAAACCTTCTACATAATCCCCATGATTGCCCTTTTGGTTGGGAAAATAAATCTGTGTTGGGCATTGCTCTATAATGGTGTGCGCAATGGTTGAATTAATCGCATCTTTGGGAGATTGTGTTGCAAACAACATCAAACCATTTTGTTTACGAATAGTCTTCAGCCTGTCTTGCGCAAAGGCTTTAAAGGAATCATCCTCTAGCGCTTTCCAAAACTCATCAATGACAATGATAATACGACGCCCATCAATCAAAGACAAAATTCTATGAAAAAGATACATCATTAATGGGGGACGAATTTCATTATTGTCTAAAAAATCCGTCATGTCATAACCAATAAATTTTGCATCAATGCCAATGTCATCATCAGGATTGTCAAAAACCCACCCTAAAGCATTGCCTTTACACCATCTCTCTAAACGACCCGCTATCCCCTCCCTATGCGTGGTGTCAAAAAACATTTGTAAGGCCGATATTGTCCGTTGTTCTTTGGGTAATAAGGCAAGTTGGTCAACAGCAGCAGAAATATCTTGTCTTTCTGATTCACTGATCTTTTGATCTTCAGAAGAAACAAGCTTGATAATCCATTGCCGTAAAAAAACTCTATCTGCTGGATTGTTATAATCTAAACCCTTAAGCGGCGCTATGCCCGTTGGTTTACCATTCTTCAAAGGCATATAAGTGCCACCACCAGCCCTCACAAAAAGTTCTGCTCCGCGATCTTTATCAAAAAAGACCATATTGGGATCATGCTTTTGAAGTTGTGCTAAAAGAAAATTAACAATAACCGTTTTCCCAGAACCAGAGGGACCACAAACAAACGTATTGCCTAAATCTCCAAAGTGAAAGTTAAAATAAAATGGTGAACCAGCAGAGGTCTTCATTAGTGCGACCGCTGGTCCCCATACATTGCCATCTATTTTCCCAACCGGAAAGGAATGAAATGGAGAAAGCGCTGCATAATTGCGGCTTGTTATCGCACCAGAACGCGTGCGATAAGCATAATTGCCAGGCAATTGTGCCCACCAAGCCGCCGCTAACCCTAAATCTTCCCGCGCAATGACAGCCCCACCATCTGTAAGACGAGAACGCGCTTTGGCAAGATTATCCGCTAACTCTTGCGGCGTATCAGCAAAAACTGCCAATGATAAATGATGCTCCCCTAAAACAAAACGATTGGATTCAAGATCATCAAGCGCATCATCCAGTTCCATAATTTGTGAACCTGCTCGATCTCCCGCATTGACCATTTGATTCTGTTTGCGCCCCATAATCTGTTTGGCAGCATTTTTGCTCTTGAAAACAAAAGATTGGGTGAAAATAAATTCAAAGGGAAGGGTGAGCAAACCATCCGCCATGCCTACCCTGGTTTTTGCTGGATATTCTTTCCAGCCAAACATGCCCGCAAATCTCTGTCCTGACTCAGTGCGTATTTCTATGATCTCTTTCCCGAAAATAAGACGGTCTGAGTAAACAGTCGAAGCTATCGTCCCCCATGTGAGAGGGATACGTTCACGACGACCTCCCACCAATTGGTGGATAAACTCACTTTGCTGCGAATAAATATTGCCTTCATGTTCATAAAGACTCAATCTTCTTGCACCATAGCGCTCTAAATTTTGAATAAGATCTGTGGTAATATCTTCAAGTTTGCGAATGGATTCCGCATCAACTTCTGTCTTTTCTTGCTTGGCTTTGCCTAAACGTTTGAAAAACTCCACTAATTTATCCGTTTGATCAACGTGTGGATTCCACAAAATCGAAAGATAAAGATCATTGCGATAAAGCTCCTGAGAAACCATCCTCTCGCGATATTTATCATCTAATTGCTTGGCAAATGCTGATCTAAAAGTACCATCCGGATAAATCGTTTCACGCTTTCTGATAATATGGCTATAAAGCGCTATCCGTTCATCCGCAATGTTTTTAAACAGATTGTTGAGCTGTTCGTGAAGCACATTCAGATCAATAATATCCGCTGTCTCAAAGTTAATCCCTTCAAGTTTAATAACGCTCATGAGAGCGCGTGAATCCAGCGCAATGATATGCTTGTTAACATGGCGCACGTAAGGGATAATCGCCTCTGGCTGCTTTTCACGCTTGCGCTCTGTTGTTTTCATTATAATTCCTCATAATTACGAATTAATCGTAATGGAGAAATACTTCCCCCACCCCATAGACTCGAATTTCTGGCAAAAATACTTGTCTTTTGCCATGTCAGAAGAATACGAAATTTGTTATGGTCATGCTTTAGGATTTCCTTGAATATGAAATGCAGCATCACACCAAAGGTTAGAAGAAAAATATTGCCTGCCATAATGAACAATATCATCGTTCCTATCCCATTTAATCCCATAGCTTCCACCGTCACACCTGCAATCATGGCAGGGCGTGTGCAAGCAAGAAATAGCGTATCTTCTGTTAGCTTTTCGTGCTCTTTCATGGCTTTGAAAGGCAAAGTTTAATTAGGAAAGCATTGATACGATTTGCGATGCACCCATAACAATGCCGATGCCAACACAAACAAAAAAAGCTTTACGCATTTCAACATAACCAGCAATCCAGGCAAGCCCAATACCAGCAACCGCAATCGTTGCAATCGATCTTGCAATGTTTCCTGTTAAAGCTTCAATTATTTTTTGAAGAGCAGTTTCAACTTTTCCGAAGCCGCCATCAGCAAATGCTGGTTCACTCAGTACAATGAAGGCAATAAACAGCATCAATGCTGTTGTTAACCATTTCTTTTGTGTATTGGATAAAAGACCTTTTTCTAAGGTTTGTTCACGACTGAACGAATAATTCATGTTTTTCATGAAAATTCCCCCGCTTTATGTTTAAGTTAATCATAAAATTAATAATTAAAATATTAATCGGGAATCATATAAATGAAAAAAATAAATTTTTCTATCTATAAATTAACAATATTTAATCTTTTCTCAGTTAATGAACAATAAAATATAGTAATATTCAAAATGATACTTTTAAAATGTTTTCGATTAGTGCTTAAATATCTTATCTTAACGTCTATTATTATTTTTGCTGTAATCTTTTATTTGAATCAGCATACTGAAAAATTTATGCAATCTTCTTTTTTTAAAGGACCAGAAAAAACAATAGAAACCCCCGTTCAAAATCCAAAGTTAAAATTGACCGATTACAAAAACCAACACGATGTAAACCAACAAGATGCGGCTTTGCACCCAGAACCATTCGCATCACAATTTTATGAAGAAAATGTACCAGTCTATTCCGGTGCTATACAGGTAACGAGTGGTGTTACCTTTAAAATGATCACGCTCGTAGATGAGGGATGGAGAAAAAAGATCGTCCGCAATATTCGACTATATGGTGTGGAATCCTGTGAAACACGACAGTTTGCCTCACGCAATGGAATTAAGTGGCCATGTGGTGCTTTCGTCACCGCGTGGCTTGTCTCAAAAACAATTGATAAAAATGTTACGTGTCGCCAAGCACGTGTCATTCAACAGGTTCATTATGCACAATGTTTTGTGGATGGGGTTGATCTTGCACAGTTGGGGCTGACAGAAGGGTTGATGGTTTTGACAAAAGATCAGCATAATTTCCCATCACCCGCAGACTATAAAAACTTACAATCTGCGGCTCAAAAAGCAAAAAGAGGCTTGTGGTCAAGCAAATTTGAAACACCTGAAGATTGGCGAAGAGATCATGGAAGCTATAATCCCATTGACCATTATTGAAAAAGCGTCCTCTTAAGCGCTATTTAATTTTAATGAAGACAATACTCTACTGCGAATCTTATCAGAAAAAAGTTAATTATAATCCACACGGTCCTTGGTGGACAACGCTCGTTATGGAAATTTGTTGGGTTTAAAGCTTGCTTTTTGATAGGTTGCTTACTACAGCACTATGTGGGAGCGTGTTTTTTCCCCTAAACAAAATAGTCATTGTAACAAAAATGAGTGTTCAGTAAAATCTGAACACACGCAAACTACTGATGTGACCTATGGTCATGAAAAAAGGCTTATGAAAAAATAGAGAAAAGGTAAAACTGAAAATACCTTGCCTTCAAAAAGCAACCAATTGCTTCAAATCAAACCAGAACTTTTAATGCAAGCTTTGCCTCATGTTGCCATGTTTATGAAAAATGGGGACATCTGAAAGGGAAGCGGTTCTATGGAATTTTTATTCAAAATGAAGGGGATTTCTTTTCAGGCACTTGAAGAAGCTAAAGAGACTATGAGGAAAAAAATGTGCTTTCTTTTGTTATAAAAGAAAGCACATTGAGGGGGGGATTTAGAGTGACAGTTTTACATATTTTACTCGGAAAAGCGGTCTTTTTTATCTTTTTTCCACAAAAAATAAGTTGCAAGTCCGAGAATGGGAACACTCAATTTGGCAAAAGGGAGATGTTGACTGAGAGCTGCAAGGCTGGAAACAGTTGCATCTGTCATCAGTTTGTGGCGTTGTTCTTCTGTCTTTTTTTGTTGGTCATAGCGTTGATAAGTTTTGAGAACGCGACTGATAATAAGACCTAATCCCGCAAGAGAAAGACAAATTAAAAACATGATACTAGCGGCAGCAAGAGGCTTCATAACAGAACATAACGCAATAAAACCGATGGTACATAAAAAAAGCAAAGACATGAAGAATGAAATGCCAATAAACCCATAAAAAATTGCTTGAAGGCGTACTTGCTTGACTGTGCTTTTAAGCCCTCCACCGACAAGATGGTTTAAAAGAGGAGCGATAAACTTGTGCATTGCTTAACGACGTAGTAATTGAGAAAGAATAAAACCAACCCCTGCGGCAAACAAAACGCTTTTGCCAGGATTTTTACGAACGCATTGATTCATGGTTTGTTCAAGATCACTGATTTTGTCTTTTGCTTGAGACATCATGTCTTCACCACTTTCTTTCGCTGAGTGATATAGTTTTTCCGCTTTGTCTTTGGCGGCGTTGAATTTGTTTGCACCAAGATCTGTTAGGGTTGAGGTAATCCCTGAAATTTCAGTGCGTAACTTTTCTAATTGTCCTTGTAGGTCTTTTTCTACGGCTGTTTTATCGTGCTGTGTTGTTTTATTATGGGCCATGATATTTTATCCCTCTTGATTCATTATATTTGTATTGATGTGTTCATAGTGATCATTTGCATTGGAGTGAAAATTTTCACTGCTTGAGTAACGCCAAAAGCTTTTTTTGGTTCCTTTCATTTTGTCGAATTTAAAACTGTTTTTGATAAAATAAATCTTTCCTATACGATATGCTTTGTCTGTAAAGGGGGCGTATTTGTTGAGAATTGTCTTATATGCTTTTATGCTTTTGCAGGAATTTAGCACCATTCTTCAGTTTCTCGTGGCGCAGTTTTTTTTATAATAGTTTTTTAAAAAGCGTGTTGAGGTTTATTTTTTAAGCTTGTGACAGGTAAAAAACATCGTTGTTGCGATTTTGCGGCAGAAGTAATGTCATTTTTATGCTTTTGAAGAAGAAAAAGAAAATAATATTGCGGCTTTTTGCTCTCTATGTATTTGGGGGCAACACCCGCTCCCCATGATACTTTTGGTCAGTTTAAGATATTGCGATAGTTCTTTTTTTAAACGTAAGGTATATTTTTATTTTAGGATAGGAGAGGGACTTCAGTGCGCGGGTTGTTAGAGATGTGCATATCCTTTTCTTCAAGAGTTTTATGATATTTTTGCTGCTTGTTTCATGTAAGCAAATATTTTGTTGGCTTTAAAAGAGCTGCTGAAATGAGAAAAGCTTTGCGATATGAGAGATTTATTTAACAGGAACGATGATAAATTATTCTTATAAATTAAAATATTATATGCGATACTTCTTGTAAATTTATCATTTTGCCTAATTTATGCAATAAATTGATTGGGTAAGATAAACTTGTTGAATTGTTAGAGAAAAATTTCTTGAGTAATTTCTTTAGAATTAAGAGAGAGCTTATGAAATAAAACTATACTTGATTTATCAAGTTTTATTTTTTAAGAGAAATACAAAAGTGACGTTAAAAGGGTCGTGGCATTGTGGAACAGTGATGCTATGCGGGGTGACGATCCAGCTCATAAATAAAGATAAGAGCACAAGAATGTGAGATAAAAATGGAATCTGAAACAGTCCCTTTAGATAAAACAGTCCCTTTAGATAATATGTCTTCTGTATTGACAGTGCATGATTTTTCTCCTTTTTCTATGTTTATGGCTGCTGATTGGGTGGTGAAAGCCGTTATCATTATTTTGTTACTTGCTTCACTTATGTCTTGGACAATTGCTTTTGTGAAAATTGTTGAGATCACTTTGGTAAAACGAAGAGTACGTCATGAACTTCAATTGGTTCTAAATGCTCAGACTCTTACGCGTTTGGCAGCTAGCTTGAAAGAAAGTAAAGGAGCTGGTGTGTTTTTTCTCAAAGAAGTTCTTAAAGAGGTGTATCTTTCTGCACAACAGGTTCATTTTTCTGCTCCTGAAGGGATAAACGAAAGCTCTGGTGAAAAAAACAGTACAGGGGAAAGTGCACAAACGATTGAAGATATTCTCTTTTATGAGGAGAGCAATCAATATGAAGATGTTTCCCGCGATGTTCGCGATGCTAAGGCTCGTGATGTTCATGAAGGTTTAAAAGAAAGGGTTCATTCACTTTTGTCACGCTGCTTGCTGGCTGCTACACGCCGTGTTGCATGTGGAAGCGCTGTTCTTGCAACTATTGGCGCAATTGCTCCTTTTGTTGGTCTTTTTGCAACTGTTTGGGGAATTATGAATTCTTTTATTGGGATTGCTCAGTCTCAAACAACGCGACTTGATGTGGTGGCGCCTGGAATTGCTGAAGCCTTATTCGCAACGGCTGTTGGGCTTTTTGTGGCTATTCCCGCCGTTGTTATGTATAATAGCCTTATGCGTGCTTTGAGTGGTTATCGCAGTGATTTAGGCGATATCGCTGCTGCTCTTGAAAGGCTCTTGAGCCGTGAACTTGATAGACAAAGACAACAGAAAAGTCATAAAAAATGAAAGCAAGCCTTAATAATGATTGGGATATAGACGAGAGTGGGTTGCAAAGCGAAATCAATGTGACCCCTTTTATTGATGTTGTATTGGTGTTGCTTATTGTTTTTATGGTTGCAGCGCCTTTGGCAACGTCTGTCATTTCCGTTCAGCTTCCTTCTATAACTCAAGCACCTTCAGTGGTTCAGTCTGATGAACCTCTTTATGTTACGTTGCAAAAAGATCGTTCTCTTTACATTGGTGATCATCTTGTAGAACAAGCAGCTTTGAGAGAAGCTTTGTTGAGGGAAACTACGCAAAATTTAGAGGCAAAAATTTTAATCAAAGCGGATAGCGAAATTGATTATGGTACTGTCATCGATTTACTCAATCAAATACGTATGGCTGGATATAATAAAATTGGTCTTGTAGGATTGCAAAACTCTACCAATCTTGTCTCAAGAGGTGAGATCAATAATAAAACAACAGGGGTAGAGGACGCTGCTGTCGATGGAGCGGGTGGTAACGTTGTAGGACATGTGGATACCGTAACAACGGGCACTGCGGGAAACGCTAATATTCCAGCCGATGTCTCTGATTAGTGATAAAAACAGCCTTTGTTGCGGGAAGAAAAGAATATTATTCAAAGCCATAGAGTGAAATTGATGAGGGTTTTGTCGTGGTTTTGTTAAACCAAATACGTATGGGTTTGATATTACGCAGGGGGTTCATATATTGAATCGGTTTTTTTAGGATTAAACTCTACTCATCTTGCCGCAAAAGGTATAATCAAGAAAACAGCAGAGGCGATAGTTGTGTGTCTTAATAATCTTAAAGCTCTTTTTGCGGCGGTGTTTATAAATGGTATAACGGTCAAGCCTCCTGTAAAATAATAAAAAATCTATCAAACATCACCATCTTTATGCTTAACAAAAGAGTAAGCGAGCACCATTATCGTATTTATATTTTTTTCCCAATGTTGCGACAGTGTTTAGTATAAGTATTCATTGTAGGCATTTTTCCAGTTGTTATCTGCATGCTAGCCACGTTTGGAACGTGAGAAACATGCTTTTGATTGATTTAATATAAATAGGCTTGCCATGAAACAATCTTACAATATTGAGATTTCTTATTTAAGTTGCAAGACAATTCATTATTATTATAAATCAATATGATGTATAGATTGTTGACATTACCAGTGGTGTGTGAACTCTCAATGGTTAGTGCCAATGTTTTTGTTATGGGGGAGGGGTATCGGGTGATAATGAAGTTTTGTATAGCGTACGAGACGTAATTGAGAGATACTTATTTAGAGGTGCGTTTAGTGAAAAAACTTTGAAAGCAAATGCGCATTCCCTCTGCACTTTAAAAGCCCAAAGAATTTCCAGTGAAAGAGTGGTTGGGTATGTGTTATTTTGAGAGTAGCGATTTTTCAGAGCCTCTTAAGTGTGTCCCGTTGAACCAAAACCTCCTGTTCCACGGCTCTCGTTATGGCTTTGGGTATTTTGCTCTGGTTCAATGGCGCAAACATTAACTTGGGATACAGGGGCGATGACTGTTTGGGCAATGCGCATGCCCCGTTGGATTGAAAAGTCTTCTTGGCCTAAATTGATAAGAAGGACTTTGACTTCACCACGGTAGTCACTATCAATCGTTCCTGGAGTGTTGAGGCATGTGATGCCGTGTTTTAAGGCTAAGCCAGAGCGTGGACGTATTTGTGCTTCAAACCCAAGGGATAAATGAAAAATGAGAC
Organism: Bartonella sp. AC62GZZY; assembly: GCF_042196525.1. Taxonomy (NCBI): domain Bacteria; kingdom Pseudomonadati; phylum Pseudomonadota; class Alphaproteobacteria; order Hyphomicrobiales; family Bartonellaceae; genus Bartonella; species Bartonella sp. AC62GZZY. Next base: position 29,175 of record NZ_JBHIQN010000008.1, on the reverse strand, counting down.
CTGTTGGAATAAGAGCACGCTGCCCAGGGCTAAGAACAAGCGTTTCTTCTTCTCCAATGGCGGCGCGTAGATCAAGGCCAGCAGAACCCGCTGTCGCATAATGAGGAAGTTCTAAATCTTGTCCATGTGCAAGACGTTCAACGAATAAAGTTACAGGGTGTGAAGGTTGAGAAGAAACAGGATTTTCTTGGTTGTTGAGAGGTGCGTTGGTTTTAGTGTGCGGCATGATCAAGGCATTTCCAAAATATGAGGTCTAGAAGAAAATGATACTTTAACAAAAGATACCCATAAAACAAGTCGATGAAGGTTTGTTTATGGAGGTTGTCCCCAGAGCTTGGTTATCATCTCTTGCTAATCCAGAATACTCTACAGCATTATCCAAAAATACTATCAATAGAATTCCCAAGAATGCTAATATATTGATTAATAATGATAATTCACTATTTTTGTATGTTGAATGAGAGTCCCTAATGGTATAAATTTTTCTCTTTTTTGAAGCAATCAGAACCATGTCGCTTGCGCGTTACACGCCGAGAGAGCCCGTGTGGAGTGAATTTATATGAGATAAGGACTAAAAGTGCTTCTCATGAATCGTCTCAAGGGTCAAAAGCTTTTGTCCGTAATATTCAGGGTTAGCAAAGTGTGTGATGGTGCTGGTATATCTCTTCAACCTATTGCTGGAAAGTTTTGCGTTTTATGGCGTTGTTTGCCTAAAAGAACGCGTGCTTTTGTTGTTGCCTGTAAATCAACATCCAACTCTAAGGCAGCCGTATGTTTGAGACAAAGATTAAGAGTTCTATAAATCAATGTGTTGTCACTAAAAGGAATGACACGTTAGAGATCTAAATCATGGGTTGTGGATAAGATTTTTTTAGATACTACCGATAAGTATACCCGTGGCAAAAACCAAGGCACCTCCAATGATGACCTGTAAAGAAGCGCGCCAAAAGGGAGTTGACATGAATTTGTTCTGAATCCAGACGATGGCGCCTAGTTCGAAAAAAACAATGATAAAAGCAATAATTGTCGCTACATAAAAAGAGTTGATTAAATAGGGAAGCGTATGGCCTAATCCTCCTAATGTGGTCATAATGCCGCTGGCAAGGCCTCTTTTTAATGGCGAACCACGTCCTGATAATTTGCCGTCATCATGGGCTGCTTCTGTGAAACCCATCGAAAGTCCTGCACCAATTGAAGCTGAGAGTCCTATCAAAAAAGTTTGATGCGTGTCTCCCGTGGCAAAAGCTGCGGCAAAAATGGGGGCAAGGGTGGAAACAGAGCCATCCATTAACCCTGCTAGACCTGGTTGAATCCAAGTCAAAAGTGTTTGTCTTTGCGTTTTCGAAGGTTTTTTTATGGTGTGATTTGCCGCTGTTGTTTTTTGGGAGGGATGGCGGCTCTTGTCTTTCACAAGAGAAGTTTTGTCACATAATGAACCGATAGTGTTTGCACGATTATGGCAAGAAAGGCACAAAAGTTGCTTATAATTTTTAAGCTCTTGAAGCCCCATGGCGGTAAAAACCGCGGCTTCCCTAGAGGAATAAGGTTCTAGAGCTTTTGCATATTTTAAATAGAGCGCCGCATGTTGCTCTTTTATTTTGAGTGCGCGAAGCATCATTGTTTGTGCTGAACGAAAGGACAGAGCTTTACGTTGTACAAATGAAAAAAACGATCTCAACATTTTCTGTTCCTCTGCACTTTAGAATAATTCTAAAACATAAGAAAAATAAACCGAAAGTCAATCTAAAAGTTCAAAACTGAAAAATTGCAAAAAGGTTGCAGTAAAAAAATGCTGGGGTGCTATGAAAGTAAAGCTGGCAAATAAATTCAAGTACAGGAAGATTTATTAAGTGGGAGATTTATTAAGTGGGGTCGAGAGGGGGGCGTGAAAGCATTGAGAGAAAATATGCTTTATTATGCTAAAGGGACGTTTTCAATGGAGCATTCTAATGTATTTTGAATATATGGAAATAAGCGGGCACGATCATTCATTTGACGGATTCAAAAGACGATAATAATCTTTGGAATTTGAAATAATTCTTTAAAAGAGACTTTTTTCAAGGGACAAATGCCTATTTCATGAGGGCGTCCGTGAAGAGTATAAAAGAGTAAAACAGTAAAGCCTTCATATAATAATATACACTAAATAATATAAACTCCATTGAGTCTTTCCATCTTTACGCTGCATAAAAGATATTGATTTATAATGATAATCTAGCGTTATTCATATTGAATTAGCCTCCCGAATAACGTGGGATTCTCTCATTTCAAATCTGTTTATCTTGAATCAATCAAAATCACTTGCTTGCACACTACAAGCGGGGTTGGCGTGTGGGTAAAAACTATAGAAGAAAGAACTAAAAATGGCTCTTATGAACCGTCTTAAGAGCCAAGGGCTGTCGCAATATTGGGGGCTGGCAAATAGATAGTGCTGGCTTGTTACTTCATAAAGAGCAAGCCGGCATCGTCATACACCTTAGCTCCCAGTGTTGCGACAGCTTTTAGCTCGGTTCATTATAGGTATGGCATTTTATTGTACAGTTTGACGTCACGCATCCCGCTTGTGGAGGTGTAAGACAGTATTCTTATGATATTTACGCGCATTGAGCGTTGTTACAGCTTTTGCATTTAGAGGTGGATTTGATGTAACGAATTATCTTTTGTGCTGTAATTGCAGGGGCAGGTTTAAGGGTGGGAGTGCATAAATGAAAGAGATATTATCATATCCAATTGTTTGATCACGCATGAAAATTGATACTTTATGAAGGGGCATTTATCGCCTTGTAACTTGCCTGATATCTTGTATGAAAGCCCAAAATTCAGTAAGATTCTCTCACTTTAAAACTTCTTATATTGAAGCAATTCAAATCATTTTCTTGTGTATCACAAGGAGGGGTGTGGGTGCTGTGTTTTATTTAAAGTATGGGATGAGTTGAAATGTGAGAAGTGCATAATCTCTACGCGTTAACAAACGTTTTTGATGTTTTTAAAAAAGAGCGAAATTGTGCAGAAAAAAGGGAGCATATATGGAAAATAGTGATGGTTTGAAATTTTGGCGGCTTTCTGAAAAACTAACAATACTGCAGGCAGCGCTTTTAATAGTTGGATTAAATCCAGGAAAGTATTTGTTTGTCAACAAATTAGAACCAGAAAAAAGTGATATTTACGAAGATAACCTTTCCGTATCATCAGAGAAAACTGCTAATTTCCGTGCAGCCTATCATGCTATCGTTCAAGCGGGAAAAAGCAATCGATTAGAGATAGAATGGTCGTACTATAATTTTTCGGATTTTATAGATGCAGATTCCTCATATGTTCGCGTTGATGATTTAAAAGAATGGCTTTCATCGCGTGGTCTGTACCCTCCATTTTTTTTCCCTGAGGATGATTCTCGTGACGTTAAGGACCAAAAATATGCGTTTCAAGATCCAACGCATCCACGCTATGCCCCAAAGCTTGCTGCTATTGTTGCGGCTTGGGAAGCGGTGAGTGAGGCTGAGGGTGGTAAAACTGTTAAAGGAACGCTTATAAAGTGGCTGCAACAGAATGCTGATCAATATGATTTACGCAATAAGAAAAATGGTAAGTTAAAAGAGGATGTTATTGAGCAGCTTGCAAGTATTGCCAATTGGGAACCTACCGGAGGGGCGCCTAAGACACCTGCCAATTAATTTTATCAAAAGAAAAAAAATAAAAAGATCACTAAAATTGTGCTGCTTTTTTTGATAATTTTGAAGATAATCTCTTTTTCTGGGGGAGATTTTTACTTTTCTTCCCTAGATTATAAGTAATTGTTTTTTAATGAAAATAATTTTTATAGTGTTCCTCTGACTGTTCAGGCGGGGAAAAATAGACATTTTGGGGCAGTAAAATTTACCCTGTAGTTTTCGTAACTTACCTCTCTATTTTTGTTTGATTTTTTTGGGCACTTTTAAAATCCAAATCAACTGAAATGGATTTAAATATGAAAAAAAGAAAGTCTTTTTTTACGGTGCGTGGAAGTGCAAAAAATTCTCAAGTCAATGCACCGATATTGGAGCAGCCTGTTGCCGATGAGGTGGTGCGTAAATCGTTTAGAATAGGTGTATTGTCGTGTTGGTTAAAGTTTGAACTTACCCTTGTTATGGAAAAGGTCAAAGCTGAGCGTCATGTGCGCTCTCCATAAAGAAATCTTGTCATCTATGAGCGAGTGAGGATTTCTCTTGAAAAATTTGCATAATAGTAAAACTAGTTAGCAAAACCTGTTCTATGGCGCAACAAAAAGGATGTCATAAATGATTATCTCATCATCAATATGCTCTAAGAATAACCCTTGCGTGGCGAAAGTCTATGGCGTAGTCGCTATAGATTTTTGCTCCGTGTGTGATGATCAATGCTCTTGTTTATCTCTTGTCAATGCAAGTGCCAATGAAAGTGATGGATGTAGTTTGACACTAGGCTTTATACTCAGTGGGATTAGATGGTAATTTGTTGTTTTTATGTATAAAATTTAGCATTCAATGCGCGTTTTGTCAAAATAGATTTTGACATTTAAAATTGTAAAAAAGAGCTAAAAAGAGTGAAAATCAGAAAAAAGTGCATTTTCATGCTAAAAATGAGAGAAGGCTTTGAGAGGTCTTTGACCCCCCTTTGAGAGCCTTTTAAAAACTCTTTGAAAAAAAATTAATTGGTACAAAACCTAGTGTCAAAATATACAAAACTTGATGACAAGCTACAATGGATGTCTATTGTTCCATTGTGATGCTTGGTTGTTCATGTTTAGAAACGACAAGTGTATTAAATGCGATAGGGCTGATAGAAAGGAGAACGTATCCTGTAAAAAATAGGTATGTCTTTAAAATAAAGCTGATAAACGAAATTATTTTTTTTATCTACCTTTTATATGGTGAGAAAAAAGGCTTTAAAAGCGCAAGCATACGCAATTTAGCAGTAAATCCCAAAATAGCTTAACATAGATCGTTTCTCGGAAAAGAGGAAGAAAATCTATCTGCAAAAGCTATGTTAGGTCATGTGACCGGTGAAATAATGTGGTTAGGGCGACAAACAATTATTATTGGTGAAGAGATAGAAATCGATTGGGTGTTGATTTCTGGTTCATTAGAGAATTTTCTTTGTTCTCTCGTAAAATACGATCGTTTGAGGTGTGGTCACTATAAAGCGAAGCTTTTTTCAATCTTGGAAAGATATTCCCATTGCGGTAAATCATATAAAGTTTAAGAAACGCCAGCACGATTTTTTGTGCAATGAAATGATAAGTATGTACAACATCTCGGTAATCTCCATGGGAAACTTTACCGGATCAACAGTACGGATATTGTCTTCTGCTTATCCCCAAATCGCAAATATTTCAAAACAACAACGGTGGAGAATGAATGTGGATATGTTTTAGGGAAGGTTGCAAAAAATGGCTAAAAAGTTCTCAAAAAAAATACCAAAAATGACGAAAGGAGCGGTTTCCCACTCCTTCGTTCCTATCTCCCCTTGCGGGGAAGCGGCCACCATTACTGATGCCGTGTATGGCGGTATATATACGCTTATTTTTTTCAAAAGTCAATAGTGTAAATGCGGTAAATATTTGAGCATTAGAGCTACAACTTTATGAAAATCTTCGCAGGATAATCTTGGAACGGTACGTGAGCAACTTAAACGACTTACAGAAACTGTTGTGACATAATTGCAGATAATCCATGCTTTTTTATTCTCTATGGGAGATTGTATTGGATACGCAGCGGGATTATTGGGTTGTGATTTCGTTGAAAAAGGCAAAACTGTTACATTTCCATATAATTTTGCATTCTTAGAAAGCACTAAAACAGGCCGCTTTTTCCAAAATTCAGGGAGTATTGAATCATGAGGAAAATCGCACCAAAAAACTTGCCTGATGCGTGGTGCCGATTTGATTCGTGGTTTTATATGAGGTGGTTTTTCGTAAGGAGCATTTAAATCCCTTTCTTTTATATGCTCGCGCCATGCATTATGATCATGTTCCATCATAACACATGGTTCTTCAAGTTTGGTTATATCTAAGGAAATAGGTGACAGGGTAGAAGGCGCTGTGTTCTTATCTTCAGCCATAGCAGACCATTTATATTTATTGGTCCCCTCACTTATTATTTTACGGCTTTTCTATCACGAGTTTTTATCAAAATGTTGCCCATAAGTACAGAGAGGTGAAACCATAAAATGGATGTCTCTGCTTATTTTTGTCTTTTGAGTACAACGTTAGAGGAGGGATGTTGGTAACTCGTTGGTGTTGGTGGGTTGGTTTGGCGGTGGGTGGTTTTGGGTGGGGATTGGTGACTGGAGGGTTGGTTGGTTAGAGGGGAAGCTATTGGAGAGAACGAGTGCACGCGGTTTCGTTTCTATTTTATGGTTAGAGTTTTTTATGGACTGAAAGAATTCCTTTTGAAGCGATATAGAGGCTTATAAGGGAGAAAAATAGGCTTGAGACGACATTCCAACCGGCAAATGAGAGAAAAAGAAAGCGTACGGATGCTTCAGAACAAGAAGGGGGATGAATGCTATTTAATTGGTTAAGAAGCTGGTTAATGTCTGAGGTTTTTCTGACTGCGCTTAAACCACAGCTGAGGGGAGCTTCCCAAAAGCCATATTCAACACCCGCATGATAAACGGCTAAAACAAGGCTGATGCACATTAAGACAAAAACACACAAAAATAAAAGTTGTATCCAAGCCGTTGTGCGAAAAAAACATGCCCCAAAACCTGCTAAAAGCAAAAATGGTATGGCACCATAATAGGGAAAACGCTCTATGAGACATAAATCGCAAGGAAGATATCCGCCAAGATATTCAAAACTAAGGGCGAGACCTATTGTAGTGGATAAGCAAAAAGCGAGAAAAAAAGCCCATAAACATTGTTCTTTTCTGCTGGGTTCAACATGAAGGTGCTTGTGTAAAAGTGGATGAGAAGACAAAACGCATGCCATTAAGTCTGTTCCTTATAAAAGCTTCTTGTTTAAAAAAGCTATGAAAATCCCATAAATTAAAAGGAGGCTAACACAACCAATGAGAACAATCCATTTAAAATGCTGTACTAGAAAATTCATTGCTTTTTGCCCAAAATGTTTAATCAGCCACGCAAGAAGATAAAAACGAGCGCCTCTGGAAAAAATACAAATAAGAATGAAAAATTCAAGACGCACACTCATAACACCGGCCAAAATTGTGACAATCTTGATGGGGGGAAGATGAAAAAAACCTGATGTTATCAGTAAAATGATGAGAAATTGCAGGGTTGTACTATTTTTCAGAGATTCAAAACTTTCAACCTTACCATAAATTTCTAAAATGGGTTTGGCAAGGGTATCATAGGCAAAATGTCCGATAAACCAACCGGCAATGCCTCCTAATACAGAACAGATCGTCGCAATCAAAGCATAACGATAAACCCGCTTTTGATGGATAAGCAGCATCGGAATATATAAAACATCTATGGGAATTGGAAAAATAGAACTTTCAATAAAGGCAATGAAACCAAGCCAGTGTGGTGCTGTACGCCGATTTGCTAAAGAAATCGTCCAAAGCTTTAATTTGTTTAATATCATGAGGCTTTTATAAGTTTAAGAGGTAAAGACTTTACAAATGAGATTGCTATAAATCCGGTAGAGAAATCCAATAAAGAAAATATTCCATAAAATAGATAAGAAAATGATATGAATTCTTAAAAAATGAGAAGTCTTCTGTTGACGAATCTGTTCTTCTTCATATAGTGCAAAGGAATAATCGACAAGTCTGTCTTTTATAGTCCTGTCTTTTATAGCAGTGTGCGGGTGTGGTGGAACTGGTAGACGCGCCAGACTCAAAATCTGGTTCCGAGAGGAGTGTCGGTTCGAGTCCGACCACCCGCACCACTTCATAAATATTTTCCTTTATCCTGTTACGGCGCATCACGTTGTTTTATAAAACATGGGGGGTATAAAACGTGGGATTTATAGACCGTGTTCAATGTTTGGCATGTTGAATGAAAAACCTCTAATACCCTAGGATTCTTTCATTTCAAGTCTGTTTGTAGTAAATCAACCAAAATCATGTCGCTTGTACGTTACAAGCTAGATGAGCTCGCGTGGAGTGAAATTTTACAAAAAATGAATAAAAATGCCTCTTATGCCGTTTCAAGGGCATCATTGGAGGTAAAGTATATGATGGATGGTGCCAGCTTGCATTTTTATGAAGTGTAGAGATGGTGCTCTATAGATTTTATATTCCTGTGGGTGTTGTCGCAAAATGAGCTTGAGGGTTTTGAGAGATGTTTCTTTAAAACACGCATGTGAATTGGCAACCCAAGTATCTTGAATTTGAGTGTGTTTGGTTTGAAGCGCTGCCGTATGATATGAAGGGTGTGATCCAAAAAAGATATGTGAGAAACAAAAACATGGGGCAATGTGTAATTTCCTCTCTTTAAAAGACAGGAGCAGAGGCTTAAAAGATTGTGCTTTAAAGGCTTTTGAAAGTCGTAAAGCAGAGGGAAATGGTAAGATTGGAAATTGGTTTTTACCTTGACAACTTCATGTGCTCCCTAAATGAAGTTGTCTTCCCGTTACAGAAATTACATAAACAGAGAACCGCAATATCCTCTCTCCATTCTGGCATACAATAGCGGTAAAATACTGTCGTTTGAAGTGTGGTAATATAGGGCATCCTTCCTTGAAACGTTACAGTATTTTTTCGGTGTGTGTTGGATATTCTTAAATGTGTTTATCTTGCTGTAGGTTTAAGAGCATTCCATGCGGAGGAGCCCAAAGAAGCCCGCCCAAGAGTCCCCCGATATCCCCCAAGAGTTTTTGTGTTTTTATAAACGGACATGGTGTTTAAAAATGGATTTTTAGAATCTTTATCCTTTGAGAGCGGGGAGGCAAGTCAACATCATCTTATAAAACTGCAATTGATGCACAATATCCATATTTATTTTAAAGAAATATCTCTTACATAGCGGCTCTCATTTATTTTACGATGGCGCCTAGTGGTATGATGGTAAAGCTCTTATATTCCAAATGCATTACATGAAAGGCTGAGAGGATAGAAATTTGCTTTAAGAGAGGGAGAGGCTTTATTGTTTCGTGACTATTTGTTTAAAGTTTAGTACAGGCTTTTAGAATCTACGTCTTTTTAGGGGTAAAGGGGCATTAAAAAACCCCGTTTTTAACAGGGTTTTTTAATTGTTCAATTTTTCTACAAAACTTAGAATTTATAAGCGATACCAAAGCGAACATCATGCGTTTGAGAAGAGATTTTAAGGTTATCGTTTGCAAATTTCTTTTTAAAAAAATCTGAATAACGATATTCTGTACGCATAATGATATTATCTGTCATTGCAAGATCAAAACCACCACCAACAGTGTAACCAAACATTGTTTTTGTCTCATCTAACACATTGCCAGAAGCAAAAATTGTCGAATCTTCTTGCGATTTTGATAAAAGTGACATGATATATTGCATCTGTGTATAGGCTATACCCCCTGCAATATAAGGCATAAGACGATGGGAAGCAAAACCAATACGCGCGCGCGTGGCACCAGACCACGTTTCTTTCAATGTTACACTGCTAACAACAATGTCACCATAGTTGGATATCGTTTCACCCTGAGCTGCAGGTTTTATGATAGGAATCCCAGCTTTTTTAAAGGCAATGTTAATGGAGTTTGATTCATCTAGAATTTTCTTTCCATTGTCTGTTTGGGTGCTTTTCCTCCCAGACCAGACCATGTCGGTATCAAAACTGAAAACAAGATCTCCCAGATCAATATTAGAACCTGCATACAAACCTGCTCTCAATCCTGATAGTTTCGGTGATAAATCTCTATCAACCCAAGCCCACTTTCCGTCCCTAGCTTCTTGTGCATAATTTAGAGTATTTTTATTGGAAAAATATCCAATTTGTCCTCCAAAATAAAAACCAGACCAAGAAAAAGGCGCAGAAACAGTAACCGGTGAAATACGTGATGACGAAACATCTTGCAATGAAACCTTCGGTTCTGATTGCTTAAAGATTACTGTATCTGCTGCTTGCGCTGTTGAAGCGGTAATGAAGGTGAAAATAGATAGTGCAACTAAACATTTTGTTTTCATAAAAACGTCCCCAATTTATTTCAGATACAAATCGTATTATATACGAATTGGTTAAAAAAATCTATATTTAATATCATTATGAAAACTAAAACATTCAAAAACTCTATAATTATCCATATTTAAGCGTTCTTGAAACTTGTTTTCATGCTATTATCCCACGTTTATATTGATTTTTCAGTATTTTTATATACTCTTTCAGTGTTCTCTGTGTTTTAGAAAAAATTATAGTATAGTAAACAAGCTTTCTATTTATTAAAAAAATATTACTTTATATATATTAAAACACTTTTTGTTGTTAAATGTATTATCCATTATGATTGACACCAATGTGCTTAAATATTCAATTTATCGTAAAAATGCATATTGGTACCGTCATATTCGTTGCTCGTTGGTACCGTCATATTCGTTGCTCGTTTTTGATATTGCATAGCTTTGTATTGCGGTAGCCTTTTGAGCACTCGAGGGGATGAGCGACTTTATTTCTTTTTTATCTATATGCCACTTTTGCTTATAATAATCTAAGCGAATAGTTTTGATTGATTGAATGGAATACGAAGAATCAGAAGGAGTAAAGTGCGAGAATCTCAAGTCTCATGAGGTTTCTTATGCGCCATGTAAAACGGATAAACTCTCCGTTCCGTTCGCTTAAAGCCGGAACGTGGATGAGAGCCTAAAAACTGAATGTCGTTGGCTATTTTAAAGAGATTAGCGCGTGCATTCAGGTTTTTGTGGAAATGCGAGGGCTCCCATAAGGCGTGAGGGATGCCATGAGGAGCAAGGGGCTTTAAATTTATTGCGAGTAGTCTTAAAGGAGGCCTCCGAGAGTAGGCGGATTGTTTCGGCAAAGGAAACCCTTTTCGGTGTATTGAGTTCTGTTCAAACAGCTGTTCCTCTATTGAGCACCCATTTTCACGCTTCATAAAGGAGACATTTCTCAATGTTCCTAAACCCATTTCACGACGGCGATTGTGAATGATATAATGATAAATCTATTGAGCACCTCTTTTACGCTTCATAAAGGAGAAAGTCGGTACCATTACTATATTTGCCAGTTCGTAGGGTGTTGTGACAGTCCTCTCCACAATGTTGTGATAGGCCCCTTTGTCCGTTGTGACAGTCCTTGGCACTTGAGGTGGTTCATTAGAGGCGTTTGTAGTCCTTATCGGATACAATTTCTATTCATACATTCATTGCGTTTGTGATGTGCAAGTAAGTGATTTTGATTGATGCAACATGGGACAGATTTAAAATGAGAAAATCTTACGGTATTTAGGATTCTCGTTCAATATGGATAACGCTAGATTATTATTATAAATAAACACATTATCTCATTGAGATAAGAGTTATTTACCCAATGTTATCAATAATGATAACATTGTAAAGCGTAACTACGATGAATTCATTAATCTTTTTATACTTCGATTGAAATTATGTCTATTAATACCGATTTTTTTGAGCTAATTTTGTTTGGTTGATAGCTAATAGATTTTCAAAATCAAGACGCGAAGCTAGAATGAAAAACACCTTAAGGTCATATCCCTTTAAATCACTTTTTGCCAGTATAGCTATTGGGTGTTGAGCTATGACTATCCATTCCTTTCCAAAATCGTTGTGCCTTTTAAGTACAATATAAGCAACAAAAACACCCATAGCATAAATGCGGCTCAGAGCCTAAAATGAACGCTGTGGGTAATTGTTATCGGTCATCATCGGGGTGTAAAACACCCCGATCTTTTGACAGAAAGATTTGTTTTAAGACGTTTGTATCTTTTTTAGTGAGTTGTTTATTGGGGAGCAATCATCTTTTTGGGATCAACTAATCGGTCATAATCCTCTACAAAAACCCCTGCTTTTAATGCTTCGGTGCGCAAAGTTGTATCATTTTTATGCGCTGCTTTGGCAATTTCAGCAGCTTTTTCATAGCCAATTTCTGGTGCAAGAGCTGTGACTAACATGAGTGAGCGCTCCATGAGCGAGTGAATATGAACACGATTGGCCCGTAATCCTTGAATACAATGCATATCAAAAGAACGCATGCAATCACCAAGAAGGGTAATTGATTGTAAAACGTTATAGCCAATAACAGGTTTATAAACGTTGAGTTCAAAATGTCCTTGGCTTGCGGCAAAGGTTACGCTGGTGTGATTACCAAAAACTTGGCATGCGACCATGGTTAAGGCTTCACATTGCGTGGGGTTGACTTTGCCGGGCATAATAGAAGATCCGGGTTCATTTTCAGGAAGACTGAGTTCCCCTAAACCGGAACGTGGACCAGAGCCTAAAAACCGAATGTCATTGGCAATTTTAAACAGATCAGCAGCTAAGGCATTCAAGCTCCCGTGGAAATGCGCAAGGGCGCCATGATGGGCAAGTGCTTCAAATTTATTGCGGGCAGTTTGGAACGTTATTTCTGTGAGAGTGCTCACTGTTTGCGCAAAAGCAACGTCAAAACCTTTGGGTGCATTCAGTCCTGTGCCAACAGCCGTACCACCTTGAGCAAGCATTTGGACATCGGTTAGAGCATTTTTAATACGCTGAAAATTGGCTTCTAATGCGGCACGATAGCCTGAAAATTCTTGCCCTAAGGTTAAAGGGGTTGCATCTTGCGTATGGGTGCGGCCGATTTTAATGATATCTGCAAATTCTTGCTCTTTTTGTTTTAATGTCGCAATAAGAGCTTCAAGGATTGGCAGTAAGTGTTGGCGTGTTTGCAACGTGGTGGCAATGTGAAGCGCCGTGGGAAAGGAATCGTTCGATGATTGGCTCATATTGACATGGTCATTGGGATGAACTGGTTTTTTGCTTCCAAGTTTTCCTCCCAAAATCTTACTAGCACGATTAGCAATGACTTCATTGACATTCATATTGCTTTGTGTGCCAGAACCTGTTTGCCAGACGGACAGTGGAAAATGCGTATCAAAATCGCCGGCAAGCACTTCATCAGCGGCGGCAATAACTGCTTTTCCAATATTTTCTGGTAGTTTTCCTTTGCCCATATTTACAATCGCTGCTGCTTTTTTGACAAGGACTAAGGCATAGATGATGGCAAGAGGCTGCTTTTCACTGCCAATATTAAAATTATGCAGAGAACGTTCAGTTTGTGCGCCCCAATAACGATCTTGACGTACCGAAATCGTTCCAAAGCTATCCGTTTCCTGACGTGTTTCAACCATGATAAGATCCTTTTTTGTTCACGGGTTCTCAAAAAAGATAGATAACGCGAAAGTGCAATAAGAGGCAAGACTTTGAAGCTTCATTTAGAGAAATTATTTTTATGGCTATTCTTGACATTGAGAGATGCCGATTTTATATCTAATACATGCTAGCACTCGTAGCTTGAGAGTGCTAGCAAGAACTTTTAAGATTAATGCAATTATGTTCAGTTTTAAGGATTTAAAACATGGCTAATATACAATTCCGCCCACTTCACGACCGTGTCGTTGTCCGTCGGGTTGAATCTGAAAATAAAACGGCTGGTGGGATTATCATCCCTGATACAGCAAAAGAAAAACCCCAAGAAGGCGAAGTGATTGCTGTTGGCAATGGCGCTCTCGATGATAACGGAAAGCGCGTGCCGTTAGAAGTCAAAACAGGAGACCGTATTTTGTTTGGAAAATGGTCTGGAACTGAAGTCAAGATTAATGGGGAAGATCTCCTCATCATGAAAGAATCTGACATTATGGGAATTATGGGCTAATTGAAGCGCTTAATTTTTCATTGTGTACTATTTTGAGAAAACTCCAAGGAGAAATTAAATGGCTGCTAAAGAAGTCAAATTTGGCCGTGAAGCGCGTGAGCGTTTGTTGCGCGGTGTCGACATCCTTGCTAATGCTGTTAAGGTGACACTCGGCCCTAAAGGTCGCAATGTGGTGATTGATAAATCATTCGGTGCGCCTCGTATCACAAAAGATGGTGTATCCGTTGCAAAGGAAATCGAACTGGAAGATAAGTTCGAAAATATGGGTGCACAAATGTTGCGCGAAGTTGCTTCTAAAACCAATGATATCGCTGGTGATGGAACAACAACAGCAACTGTTTTAGGACAAGCTATTGTGCAAGAAGGTGTTAAAGCTGTTGCGGCGGGCATGAACCCAATGGATCTTAAACGTGGGATTGATGCTGCTGTTGAAGAAGTGGTGGCAAACCTCTTCAAAAAAGCAAAAAAAATCCAAACTTCAGCAGAAATTGCACAGGTGGGAACAATTTCCGCTAATGGCGCTGCTGAAATCGGTAAAATGATCGCTGATGCTATGGAAAAAGTGGGCAATGAAGGCGTCATTACCGTGGAAGAAGCTAAAACTGCTGAAACGGAATTAGAAGTCGTTGAAGGAATGCAATTTGACCGTGGGTATCTTTCCCCTTATTTTGTCACAAATGCTGAGAAAATGGTCGCTGATCTTGATGATCCTTACATTCTCATTCACGAAAAGAAATTGTCTAATTTGCAATCTCTTCTTCCTGTGCTTGAAGCTGTTGTTCAGTCTGGAAAACCCCTTCTTATCATTGCTGAAGATGTGGAAGGTGAAGCTTTGGCAACGCTCGTGGTCAACAAGTTGCGTGGTGGTTTGAAAATTGCTGCTGTAAAAGCTCCTGGATTTGGTGATCGCCGTAAAGCAATGTTAGAGGATATCGCTATCTTGACATCCGGACAGGTTATTTCTGAAGATGTGGGCATTAAACTTGAAAATGTCACTTTGGATATGCTTGGACGTGCAAAGAAAGTGAATATTTCTAAAGAAAACACCACCATTATTGATGGTGCTGGACAAAAGGCTGAAATTACTGCTCGCGTCAATCAAATCAAGGCTCAGATTGAAGAAACAACTTCTGACTATGACCGTGAAAAATTGCAAGAAAGACTTGCTAAACTCGCTGGTGGTGTTGCTGTTATCCGTGTGGGTGGTGCAACAGAAGTTGAAGTGAAAGAAAAGAAAGACCGTGTTGATGATGCTTTGAATGCAACACGTGCTGCTGTTGAAGAAGGTATTGTTGCTGGAGGTGGTACCGCATTGTTGCGTGCAGCAAATGCGTTGACCGTTAAGGGAAGTAATCCTGACCAAGAAGCTGGTATTAGTATCGTTCGTCGTGCTCTACAAGCACCAGCGCGCCAGATTGCAAGCAATGCTGGTGAAGAAGCCGCTATTATTGTGGGCAAAGTGCTGGAAAATAATGCTGACACTTATGGTTACAATACCGCAACTGGTGAATTCGGTGATTTGATTGCTTTGGGAATTGTTGATCCTGTGAAAGTTGTGCGTTCTGCTCTTCAGAATGCGGCTTCAATTGCGAGCCTTCTGATCACAACAGAAGCAATGGTTGCTGAAGTTCCAAAGAAAGATACACCAATGCCTCCGATGCCTGCTGGCGGAATGGGTGGAATGGGCGGAATGGATTTCTAAGCTTTTTTCCATAGAAATAATAAAGAAACGGGTCTTCTGGGCCCGTTTTTTTTTATGCTTTTTCACGTTTAGCAACTTTACGTTTTTCAACTGGTGAATTCGGTGATTTGATTGCTTTCAAGAATTGTTGATCCTGTGAAAGTTGTGCGTTCTGCTCTTCAGAATGCGGCTTCAATTGCGAGCCTTCTGATCACAACA
>NZ_JBHIQN010000008.1:0-13393 GCF_042196525.1 Bartonella sp. AC62GZZY | reverse complement strand
TTTCTAAGCTTTTTTCCATAGAAATAATAAAGAAACGGGTCTTCTGGGCCCGTTTTTTTTTATGCTTTTTCACGTTTCATACAGTTTTTCCTTTTATGACAGTTCCTTTATCTTATAGGATTGTTCTATTCTCCACTGGTTTATCTACCGTCATTGTGAATGAATCTCACTCTTAATCCATAGCTTTTTCTCTTGTTTTTATGAAATGCTTCTATTGTGCGGGGATCGTGGTTTCCTTTGAAAATATTTTGCTAATAAAAATACAATTCTTTGATTTATAGTCAGTTATTCCTAATACAGTTCTGTTTTTTCATTTCAGATTTATGCCTGCACCGTTAAAAAATCCTGGGTTTGTGCTTCATAAGGTGAGAGGTCACTACGGTTTTTATGAACCAACGCAATCATTAAAAGTCAGTAGTTAAGAGTTAGTACCTATTGAGCGTTGGAAAGACAGAATTGAAAAGAGCATGATGGGGCTGGTTTGTTTTTTATGAATAAGATGCTGGTATTTCAAGCTTTTGCATAGAGGAATAAGCATCTCTCTGTTTAGTTGATCTCTGAAATGGGGAGACTGCTCCATTTGAGAAGCTTAAAGATAAAAGCTAATTTTTCGCCTTGCTCTCATCTTTTTTTCGGTAAGCTCATCACCTAAACTGGAGCCAAACCCATGTTGTTATACTCAAGTTCTGTTTGTTGCCTATATTGTGACAGAAAATTCTTGAGTAGGGAGCAATTTTTGAGCTAAGGGGACCATGACAGGTAGCCAAAAAAATCATGACGAGACAATAGGCGTGCTTGTGTTAGAATTTTTAATGCTTCTGATGATAAAGGCACGCGAAATTCTGTTGTAGCTTCATGCTTTCTTTTCATATTTTCGAGCCAAGGATTTTCCATATATTCTCTTCAACTTGACCTTTATGCATAGGACATAAGGGCATTGAGAGGGTGGGAATTGAGAGGCAGGGAATTGGGGGGCAGGGAATTGGGGGGCAGGGAATTGGGGGGCATTGAGAGGCAGGGAGGAGCCAGCTTGCTTTTTTATTAAACGTAAAGATAAGAGGTTTTATGTAAGGCTCCCATTACATTGCTTGTTTATGCGCTTCTTTAAAAGAAATATTTTGTAATACAAAATTCTTGGCTATGCTATTTATGAAGAGTATAAAATCATTTGGATATCAATAGATTATTTAAAAAATGTACGTTGGTATGATCCTTTTCTTATGTTACCAAAGTTATTGACTTACGCGTTGGTTAAAAATCTCTCTTCATGCTCCTAAATTCATTTCATGAAAGTGTTTGTGAAGAGTGTATAAAAATTTCTCGTGAGACGTGAAAAATCATCAATAAAACTCCATGTGTTCAAAAAATAACGAATGGCTTTTTATATTTAAAAGATTTAAAACGTCTCACGTTTTTTATTTATTTTAGAGCTGAATATTCGATTTTTGTGTAAAAATACTTCCCAGCACATCTATGATTCGTGAAAAATCAAGCGCTAATAAGAAAATGATGAAGATAATCCACTTCGTATAGCGTGACATCATTTTTACACTTTTATACGTTGTGATGATTTCTTGTAGGACTTCTTTTTCCTTTTCTGTAAGCTCTGTTTGTTTTTCCGTTTTTTTTCTAGCCATGTTTCCACCCACACATGTGTTCCCCTTGTTTGTTATGCTTTAAAATATCTCTTGCGAGATTTGAACTGATGATATTGAGATCTTTGTTGTCTAAATAAATGGGCATCCAACCAACGCAAGAAAAATGCTCATTGATTGTTTTTATCGCGCAACCAGTGAGTAAGAGAAGCGCGTACATCAGCATCACTTTTTTGATTAATTTCATTTTCCACCTCTAGCCGTGTTGTTGATGACTTTAGCGTTTTTTCTATTTGCTTTTGTTGTTCAACCTTCTTTCCAAGAGTGAAAGCTTTTGCTAAAGCGATAAAAAAAGCGGTCAGAGCCGCTCCTGTTATCATTAGATTTTTTTTCAACCACCACATCATAAGCGCTGCTCCCGAAACCGTTTTGCCACAAAGAAAATGCCAACGCAGGCGGCTAAAACCATAATGGTTGCTAATGCCCATTGGATGGGACCATTGCCTGCCAATAAGCCTCCAAGTCCAGAAAAAGAACCAATAATCGGTGTAAGCGCTTCTGCTTTGAAAAATCCTGTTGGTGCTTGCGTTTCTACAGTTTGATAGTTGGAAGAAACATAAGCCCCTTTTGCCCATAATCCCGATTCTGCTGCACGACGGTGCACTAAACCGTGAAGACGTTTTCCTCCTGCTTTAGTCCACTTTTGTAACTCAGCAGGGACAGCCTCATATTCGCCATTATTGAGCTTTTTTAGAAGGGTCGAATTACAAAAAGCCGATGTTCCTATATTATAGCAAAACGATACGAGCGCGGCGAATTGTTCATCCGTTAAAGAAACTGTCACATGTTTTTCAACGGTATTTTCAAATTGTCTTAAATCTTGAGAAAGAATTTCTTCTGCTTGTTTTTCAGTAATGATCATGCCCTTGTGAACGAACGGTTGGCCAGCCGTGGTGGTATGGCCATAGCCGATTGTCCACACCCCGATGGAATCTTTATAGGCTTGTAAACGCAATCCTTCCCATTGTTTAATGAGTGCAAGCCCTGCTGATGATATTTTTCTCATTTACTTCTCCATAAAATAAAGCCTCACGTTAACGTGAGGCTGGTTGACAGATTAAAAATGAATTTTTTCACGCTTCAAAAACAGAAAAGAAGAAAAAATTAATTAAATCAAAATGTTACCTGTGTAATTCTAGGGGGCATGGTTGGATGTGGTCATATTTTCCGTTGGGAGAGTGTTGTTGTTGGTTTTGAGACCCGTTCCCATGGGGTGGTTTGTTGATCGCGTCTTATTGGTGCGGGCGGTGTTGATGTGGTGCACACGGGGTCATTGCCATTGTGCTGGCGGTTTTGTTGGCGCGGGGGTAGCATGGTGGGGAAAGGACGATGGGCTCCCCCCGGTTAAGCTGGTTGTGAGGGGGAGAGGGTTCTATAAAAAATTCCGTATAGAGGTGCATTCTGGTCACATAAATTCTTTTTCTCTTGTGAGAAAGAGTTTTTGCAAGGGGAAAGGGTTTGTTTGTGGGGATGGAGAGCGTTGTTGTTGGTTTTGAGATCCGTTCCCATGAGGTGTGGTTTGTTGATCGCGTCTTATTGGCGCGGGCGGTGTTGATGTGGTGCACACGGGTCATTGCCATTGCGCTGGCGGTTTTGTTGGCGATTGTGTTAGTGGTGGCATGATACGGGTGAGGTTGGAGGGGTGACATGTATGGTATGGTGAGTGGAACTCTTAGAAGGGCACTGTTGGCGCGGCAGGGATTGGGAGAGGTGTACAATTATTTGTGTTGGCAGTGGTTGTGAGGAGTGAGAGATGGAGAGAACGGATGGTGTGTGATTGTGGGGACAGAGAGCGGCTGTTCGTGGTGGTTTGAGAGCATGGCATTGATGTGGGGGTGTTTGAGATACGAAGTGGATACTCTCAGAAAAACAAGACATATGCTTTTACTGAAGACGAAAGCATTAAATATTTTATGTATCAAGCGTTTTGCTTATCCAAAGAGCCTCATTGTTACACAGAGCTTTGGGCTAACAAGAGCTGTGGAATTTTGATACAATTTTAAGAGGGGCTGGTTTTATAGGACAATGGTGTTTTTCTTTAAGAGGAAAGTTGTTGGCTATTTTTGTTTTAAGAG
The DNA here is from genome assembly GCF_042196525.1 of Bartonella sp. AC62GZZY. Classification (NCBI taxonomy): domain Bacteria; kingdom Pseudomonadati; phylum Pseudomonadota; class Alphaproteobacteria; order Hyphomicrobiales; family Bartonellaceae; genus Bartonella; species Bartonella sp. AC62GZZY. Next base: position 9,663 of record NZ_JBHIQN010000008.1, on the reverse strand, counting down.
AGCAAAAGCTGGTTTGCTTAGAGAAATCTTAACCGTAAAGCAGCCTCTCTTCGTTCTTTGATGAATAGGAATATGGAAAAAGCCTTAATTACATCGTTAAAGATTTGTATTCAGTAATCCTTTTTTGGTGGGAGGAAACAGAAACAGTTTTTCCTTCTGTTGTTCTTAAGTTTTTTTCAAACCTCTCTCTCAGAGTTTCCCCTTTTTTGTTGACTGTTTCATGTTCAGCTTCCGGATGGACTTTTAAATAGTGTTCTAGACGTCTTTTTCCTTGCGCATGTTTATAAAAAGTGGTTGGAAGATAGGAATCTAACTTTTCAGCAGATACAGATGAATTGGGTTCACATAATACACCCTTAACATTATCTTTGTGCAATTTTGCTAATTTATCAGATTCAAGATGAAGCTTTTTGGCAAGGCTTAAGCTGAACATTCCACATTCAGAAGAGCTTCGCTGAATATCCATTTCTGCTGTGGTAAAAGAATAAGGAGGCAGTTGAAGACGTTGAAGGGTTTGATTTATTTTTATCCCTAGTTTGCAAGCCGCGATATTCTGAAATGTTGTAGGTTCAAGCATAATCAAAGAGATTTTCTCATCAACTTTTTGATAATCAAGGACGGCAAAGTGGATTTTGCTTCCCGAATTGACTATAAATCGCGCAGATTTTGCGTCGCTTTCAACGACTTCTTTTAGGGCGTGCGAAAACTCTTCTGCTGTAAGAGCCAATTTGAGATTCATGTCTGGATATTTGCTGTTTGCTTTTTCTACGAGAGCTGGCATCAATCTAATATCTGTGTTTTCATAATAAGAGTTAATCCAACGGCCGGTTACAAGATCTCTCTCTAAGCCTGTAATAATATCTTTTAATTCGTCAGAATTCGGTGCAGTATGTTCTTCTTCTTTTTGGATGGAACTTTGCATTAAACGTGCAATAAGGTCTTCTAAAGATTCATTTGCACTTGCTCCTTCTGGTGTTTGTGAGGAATGAGGGAGGGAAGAATCTTGTGGCTTCATAATCTTAGCCTCTATATTGATGATCGATAAATGGTATTATTTCTTCAATTTTGGCTAAACAATGTTTGCAGGAAAGATTTTTATCTAAAAAAAACAAAGAGATGAAATCATCTTTATTTTAAAAAATTTTGTTACCAAAGACAAAATCCCCCGCTTTTCAGAGTCAAAGGTAAGGTATCTTTTAAGAGGTCACGTTGCTTATTGTTTGCATCTTTACCTCCTTCAAAGGGAAAAGAAGATTTGCTAACAACAATTTATACCTTACCGTAAAGACGCAAAGCCCCATTCTTTGTGGATGTGGAATATGGCTATGGCCAAAACGCTTATTACATCATTAGAGATTTGTATTCTGTAGCTCTTTTTCTGTGTTGTGAAACAGAAACAGTTTTTGTCTCTGTTTCCACTAAGCTTCTCTCAAATCTTTCGGTTAGGGTTTCGCCTTTTTTGTTTACTTTCTCCTGTGCTGCTTCTGGATTGGCTTTTAGATATTCCCCAAGACGTCTTCTTCCTTGCACGTGTTTGTAAAAAGAGGTTGGAAGATATGTATCTAACTTTTCAGGAGATAGAGGTGTATCTGGTTCACATAATACACCCTTAACATTATCCTTATGCAGTCTTTCTAATTTTTGAGATTCGGTATGAAGCTTTTTAGCAAGGGCTAAGCTGAACATTCCACATTCAGAAGAGCTTCGCTGAATATCCATTTCTACCATGGCAAAAGAACAATTGGGCAACTCATGCGCTTTAAGAGCCAATTGTGTTCTTAATGCCAGCACTGCTGGTTTCATATTGTTGAGTGTTGTAGGTTCAAAAAATATCACGGAGGTTTTGTCATCGATGGTTTGATGATCAATCACTGAAAAATGGATTCCCCTGTCCTTTGTGTGAATAATAAATCTAGAAGATTGAACGCCGTTTTCGATGGCTTCTTTGAGTGCAAGGGCAAAGTCGTGAGATGACGCTGCCAATTGAAGACGCATGTCGGGATATTTACGATTTGCCTGATCTATCAAGGCTGGCATTAGTTTAAGGTCTGTACTTGCATAATCAGCTGTGAACCAACGACCCGTTGAGATATCATCCTCTAAACGGGCAACAATATCTTTTAATTCCTCACGATTGAATGGGATATCTTTGCCTTTTTCGCTACTGGGTTGTTCTAAATGTGCAGCAAGAGTGTCTAACGATGCATTTGCACTTGCTCCTTCTGGTGTTTGTGAGGAATGAGGGAGGGAAGAATCTTGTGGCTTCATGCTATTAGCCTCCATATTGATAATCGATAGGTGATATTATCTTCTTCAATTCTGGCTAAACAATGTTTTGCAGGAAAGATTTTTATCTAAAAAAAACAAAGAGATGAAATCATCTTTATTTTAAAAAATTTTGTTACCAAAGACAAAATCCCCCGCTTTTCAGAGTCAAAGGTAAGGTATCTTTTAAGAGGTCACGTTGCTTATTGTTTGCATCTTTACCTCCTTCAAAGGGAAAAGAAGATTTGCTAACAACAATTTATACCTTACCGTAAAGACGCAAAGCCCCATTCTTTGTGGATGTGGAATATGGCTATGGCCAAAACGCTTATTACATCATTAGAGATTTGTATTCTGTAGCTCTTTTTCTGTGTTGTGAAACAGAAACAGTTTTTGTCTCTGTTGCTACCAAGCTTCTCTCAAACCTTTCGGTTAGGGTTTCGCCTTTTTTGTTTACTTTCTCCTGTGCTGCTTCTGGGTTGGCTTTTAGATATTCCCCAAGACGTCTTCTGCCTTGCACGTGTTTGTATAAACGAGCTGGAAGATATGGATCTAATTTTTCAGCAGGTAAAGGCGTGTCTGGTTCACATAACACACCCTTAATATTATCTTTGTGTAGTCTTTCTAATTTTTGAGCTTCGAGATAAAGCTTTTTGGCAAGGCTTAAGCTGAACATCCCACATTCAGAGGAGCTTCGTTGAATATCCATTTCTACCATGGCAAAATGAATATTCGGAAATTGGTGATGTTCAATGGATTGTCGCGTCCTTAATGCCAGTAATGCGGGAAGCGTGTCACGCAGTAAGGTCGGTTCAAAAAAGATCAAAGATGTTTTATTATCAATGGTTTGATGATCGACAACCGCAAAATGAATTCCCCTATCTTGTGCGTTAACGATCAGCCTAGAAGATTTTATGCCCTTTTCGAGCGTTTCTTTGAGTGCAAGGGCAAAGCCGTCTGGGGGGCTTGTAAGTTTGAGATTCATCTCTGGATATTTACGATTTGCTTGATCGACCAAGGCTGGCATCATGTACAGATCTAGAATATCATAATAATTTTTGATCCAACTGCCATCGGCATTATGCTTTTCTAAACCGGCAATAATATCTTTTAATTCCGCACGATTAAAAGGGGTGTTTTTTATTTTTTCAATGTTAAGCCGTTCTAAATGTGCAGTAAGAGTGTCTAATGATGCATTTGCACGCGCCTCTTCAGGTGCACTTGCACCTTCTGGGGTTTGTGAGGAATGAGGTGGGGGGGAATCTTGTGGCTTCATACTATTAGCCTCCATATTGATGATCGATAGGTAATATTATCTTCTTCAATTCTGGCTAAACAATGTTTTGAAAAACAAGCCTTTGCATCTTGAAAGGTGAGGCGATGAGAGCATAATAATGCCGTTTTCATATTTTTATGCGTGTAGTGCTCATCATTGCTGTGATGTATTATATTGGTATTTTATAAGGGGATTATTAGGGCGTTCTATTGGGAGCCCTTATTGAATACCACTTGTTTTGAAAATCTCAAAATTATGGGGCTGTTGGTGATGCAAATTGTGTAATGCAAAAGAAAACAGTCAGAAAAGGACGAAAGATACCTTCAAACCGTAAAGTTTTAAACATTGCCGCGAAACACACTGTTTTATAACAGTCTATGATAATGCGAAAATTTTATGATGAAATCTGGACGCAGAAAACCCCTTACCGCATCTACCATTAAATACGATTTTTCATATTCTGTCAACCGCAAAACGATTATTTTTCCTTTTTTATCGCGGGAAAAAATCTACAGAAAAAATCTCATTCATTAGCTATGCAGCAAAATATCTTGTTTTAATGGAAAAGTTTTTGATGTGGCAAAAAACATTTTCTCCTTTGAGAAAGGAGGGGAAAGGTGAAGGGAGAATTGTGGTTTTGAAATCCGTGGTATTTTATTGATGAAATTGGGAAGGCGGTGGTTGGAAGGTGTTGCGGGGGCAAAGCTTTAGGTGTTGGCGATTTGTGGGGGTAATTAGGGCTGTGCAGGCTGTCGTATTAGTGGTGGTGTGATGGGAGGGTTATCGGTGCAGTTGTTGATGAGGGAGGAGATTGTTGGTAGGGGCTTTTTCTTTCGTTTAAGGGATGATGCTTTTAATTGTGTCAAAAAATAACGGGTTATTTTAATGATAAGTTATTGATTTATAGTGAATATTTTATCATTATTTATCTTGAATGAGAAATCCAGATTATGCTGAAATAAAAGCCATAGCTCTTGTCCGTCATAAGATCAGAAGAGCCATATAGAATTGTACAAGAAAAGACGTAAAATGACGATAATGAATTGTCTGAAGAGCTAAGGATGTCGCGATATTGGGTGAAGTGTATGATGAGGGTGGTTTGTTACAATGGGGGTAGAGGGAAGAATGTTGCTGTTTTTTAAAGAGGGGGCAATATTTATCTTGTCCATGCCGTGAATATGCCGTGAAATATTGTCCTTTGAGGCATGGATTAAGTGAGGCACTGGTAGGTATAAGGTTAAGTCTCTTTGACAGTTGAAGTATTTTTTAAAGAACGTGGTGGATATTTTTAAGCTTGTTTGTTGTGCGCTTTAAGCTTGTCAATCTCATGAAATTCTATGAAAGGGCAAGCTCAGAGGTTCTCAAGAGCACCCTGCCAAAGGGGGGCTTTATAAAGGCGCTGGTTATAAAGAGGCATGTTATAAAAGGAGGGGGAGAATCTTTATCCTGTGAGGGGGAGGAAATGATGGGTGTTTTAGCCAAGGCTCTTTTGGGTAGAACTGTCAAAATGTTTATAAAGGGCATCAAGAATAATACGCAACGAGCCAACAAGATTAGGCAGCGGTTGATCTTCTATAACAAGATAGTGTAATGCCGCATGAAAGTTGTGTTGACGATGTAGATATTGTGCTTCTTTAATCGCTTCTTGCATAGCTTCATAGTGTTCCGTTGCTCTTTGGATCCATTGCTTTTTTGCTTTCTCATCTGATGCGCTGTGCGTAAAACCATCATAATAACCGTTTGGTAAACCTTTTGCACATAAATAGTCGTTTCTAATTTGCAAGTATTGTTGCGCCGTGTCATATTGCTCTTTACTGATGCCTGATGAAGCCTCTTTATAGCCAAGCAAACAAAGACGCCCAATATAGGTTCCGACAAGCGGATTTTTCGCTTCTTCGAGGCTTAAACCAAAGTGTTTGGCACGCATTTCAATCGCAGATTGAAGCCCAGATTCGCTGGAGCTTTGGGCACGTGAAATACGGCCTTTGGGCTCTCGCTTTCCTGTTACTTTTGATCTACCGCGTTTTTTACGTATTTTCATGAACTTAACCATTTGAATGAAAAAGAAACTGTCTGTTGATGGGGGACAGTGATGTAAAAAGCACTTGGCGCAAATATTGGGGGAGCAAATACTTAAGGGGGAGGGAGCAAATACTGTGGGAAATATCAGCCGTTGCAGATCAAAAAACAAACGATACTAAAGGCGTTTTAATGCAAAGAAAAGCAACGGTGTGGGGCGAAAAAATCATCTTTAAGGTGTTTCTTACTATTTTTATCTTATCCCTATCAGTCTTATTTTCCGCCCCTATTATGCTTATTTTTTTATTGCTAGCGGATTATTTGCTTTCTAAATATTTCTTAACTGTTCTTGAGAAATTGAATTCTCTTGAGAAATTGAAGGAAAATTTTTGTCAAATGTGAATGAAAAAATAAGAATGGATTTCAAGGGCATGTCATCGTCTTTCTAATAGGAAGTTTTTTCTAATGGGATTATTTGTCTCTTTTTTCACGAGCGCTTTGTGGAAATTTTTCAATTCCACTTTTGAAAGGTCATTGTTTTCTTAAGTTGGGAGCTTGTTATTTGGGTTCTCTTATTTTTTGTTGTTGGGCGCTTTCCCAAGATATTTGATATACATCACGCTGTTAAGCATACTTTTATCCTTTATAAGAGATATATTGTCTTCTGTTGAGTGGCAGAGAGCGGCAAAAAGCAAACCTCCACATTCTATTATAATAGCATAAGATGCCCTATGTTTTCAAATAAAATATCATTTATTGGCTTAAAATAAACTGTGAATGATCCCGCTATTTGGTTTAGTATTTCCTTTGTAAGTATCCTTTATAGAGTATAAATTTTCCGTTTTAATGGATCTCATCATAAGACGAGGGGATGTCGTTTAAAGGACGGAATGCATTATCGAAAGAAGCTGTTTTTATAAGAAGAAAGTGCCTTTATAAAAAGATGCTTTTATAGGAGATGCCTTGATGAATGTAGGGGCTGTATCAATGTGGGGGCTGTGAAATGTTTCATCTTTAATGAAGGATTTTTAAAATGAAGCCTTTTTGATTAAGAAGCTTTCAAATGAGGATTAAGGTTGTTTGTTGCACGCTTTTCATACTGGATAATCGGTTGCGTGTTTGACTTTGTTTTTATGTTGCTTTTTAAAGAGGTATGTCTTAGGGCTCTCTTTTGCCCATTTCGCAAGGGTGCTCATGAAGGGTACAACGATAAAGTTCCCAATGAAATCCATATAAAGTTTGAATAATATAAAATCTATTGAACACTTCCGTTTTTACACTTGTAAAGAAGAAAGTCTATAGCATCACACATTTTGCCAGCTCTCATTGTTGCGGACAGCTCTTGGCATTTGAGACGCTTCCTTAGAGGCATTTATCATCCTTTCTTAATGTTTTACTCTATACGGCTCTTTCTGCTTGTAACGCGCAAGAGACATGGTTTGGATCGATTTAATATGGAATAGGCTTGGAATAAGACAATCCTACGGTATTTAGGGTTCTCATTTAATATGAAAAACAATAAATTGTTATAAATCAGTGTATTGTTTGTAAACTTTACACATCAGATATTTCTTAGATTGAATATTTTTGCTTGTTGAGTTTTGTGAAACATTGTCTTTTGAAGTGTGGGTAATAGATAAGAGGATACAATGGCATTTGTGCTTGTGAGGCTTAGGGATTGTATGTTGTCACGTATGAGAAATTTTAAAAATAGACTTAAAGGGTCTTATAGCGCGTGTTTCATGGTGAGAAGAGTGCTAGATAAACCGGTTTTGCTGGTTGCATGTTTTCAAAGAGTGAGTGGGCATGTTAGAAGTGAGAAAATATCCGTATGATCGAAGATAAATCACAACACCAATTTGCCCATAAGGGAAATACGGCTTTTGCGTCACAGCCCGTGTTGAATCAGTGTGCGGTTTTCAAAAAATGGACGGCTCTCTCAACAGGCGATTATATCATCATTTTGTGTTTGGCTATCCTCTTGTTGGTGCTTTTTGCCGCGACTGTCTATATGAATCCTTTGGAGTTTTTTCACGTTATATCCAAAGAACAGTTTCAAGCACTGGGACAAATGGAACAAGGAGATCTTCGAAAAATGATTAAAGAGATCTTGAAACAGCCTTTTGAAAATAATCCTGCAATCGTGTTTTTGCGTGATGCGGGATGGAATAGTGTTTGGGCTTTTTTATGTCTTTTGCCGCAAATGATTTTTGGTGTTCTTGTGGTGTTCTTTCCACTCTTTTTTGTCTTTAACGCTATCTCTAAACGGGAGGTGAAGGAAATGATGAATCTGTGGGATACATTGCCAGAGCAGCAACAACTAGACAACCAATTTCTCAACAGAACACAATAGGGAAACAAGTGGCTGCTTCTTTTATAAGTACTTTTGTAATTTTTACCACAGTATGGTGGAGTACTGTCATGTTTTTCGGGGAGATCATGATACTTTTTTCTACTCTGATGACAATCTTGGTACTTTATTATTCTTTGATAAAACGGACAATATTGTTGTGTGGGATGCGGCGGAAATTAAAAAAGGGTGCATTGCAGAATTTGGGGTATAATCAGAAAGTCAGCATAGGACAAAATACAGTTTTTGCAACAGAGCTCAGCTCCCTTTCTTTTAAAGAATCTTTGGAACTTTCAAGAAAAGATTATTTTATCATCGTTTCGATAGCCTGCATTGTGATTGTGGTTTTCGCAGTTTTGCTCGCTTTTTTTGCTTTTTTTCCAAAATCTGCGATTTTTTTACACAATTATATGCCTCTATTGTTTAAGGTTGGCGTTTTTGGCATGCAGCTGCTGTTTTGGTTTTGTGCGTGTATTGTTGTTTCTTTACCTGTCATTTTAATCTTCCATAATCTCCTTCATTATGGCGTGAAAAAAACAGTGAAGGAATTAGAAATGTTTGTTTGAGAAGAGAATAAAAATGATGATTTCACATCAATGCGATAGGGGAAACAAGTGACTATTGTTATAAAATTTTTGGCTTTTTTAGGGGTCACCATCATTGCCATTGTAATGTTTATGGTTATGATCCGGCTTCCTTACCGGTTGATCAAACATATCAGGTTATCTTTTAAACTCGCTCAAGACTTGAAAAAGAGTACAACGCAAAAAAAGCAAGCCATACAACAATTGCGTAATGATCTGGGAGAAATGAAAAGACACAATCTCGCCCATAAGACCCTTGATGCGACAATGCGCTTTCTTAACTTCAAAGAATCTCTGCCTCTTTATTCAAAAGAATGTAAAATAATTCTTTTTATCCTTATTCTCTTTTCTGTTTTGCAATCTTCTTTCTCTATCGCAAATTTTGTATGGTGGAAGAATGATAGTGTTGCCTTTATCATGCAGCTGTTGAGCCTTCTATGGTTTGGGCTTCTTCTCTTTTTTCCGATCATTGGAATCATGTGCATAAAGTTAACGAGAAAATTGAACAAAATGCTTCAACAATTGAAAGAAGCAATACAACAACGCGATCAGGCAATTCGTATGCAGAACGTGGAAGGGGGGCAAAATGACGAGTAGTTTTATAACATTAATAGCCATTTCTTTCCTGTTCTTTACGCTCTTAAGTGTTTTAATGTGGGCGCCAATCGTTGTCATTTATTACCTGTTTATCAAGCGTGCGCGGCTTTATTGTCGCGTGAAAAAGGAACTGAAATGCGTGCTGAATGAACGCGATATTGCCTTAAAACAGATCTCCCCAAAATAAAAAGCAGCAGAATGTTTGATAAAAAGCAGCTTTCTCTTGTTTGGCAAGACTATAAAAAAATATTCTATCTTTCTACGGTCATGGCGACTGCTCCAATAGTTATAACTGTTGTCGTTAAGATATGGAGAGGGCAGGACTTTGTTTCTCTTGTCGTATTCGAGCCACTGGCATGGATGCTTGCCTGTACTTTTTTATTCTTACCGATTGTTTTTATTATGCGTTTTATCGTGACCCGTCAGTTGAACAAAATGATACGGCAATTAGAAGAAGAGGTTGAGCAGAAAGGAGCGCCCGTCATATTATACGATGTGAGCGAGGGGAAAAAGTGAGTGAGGGGAAAGTGAGCGAGGGGAAAAAGTGAGCGAGGGGAAAGTGAGTGAGGGGA
>NZ_JBHIQN010000007.1:0-80907 GCF_042196525.1 Bartonella sp. AC62GZZY | reverse complement strand
GATGATACCCTTGACCCAAACGCCCCACCCAATGCATACGACGAAGGCAAAGGCGTTATCCATATGGATGAGGAAGATAGATAAACAAAGCTATTTTATGATGATAAAAAGAAATCCAATTTTTATTTTACTATTCCTAAAAATACAGCCAAACAGCGTTCAATTTCTACCATTTTATCTGCATGAATGGAGCCGAAAGCTGGACTAACTTTTTCACATCTTACCGTCATAATCTTATCAATCATGACTTGCGAAGGTTTTTGCAAACCATTTTTAGCGTTTGGCTGAATCGTAATGCGGAGTAATGGCGCATCAACAAGTGTACTAGTAATGGGTAAAACCGTTACACTTGTATGCTCACTGAATTGATTAGCTTGAATGATTAACGCAGGTCTTGGTTTACCAAAATCGCCTTGCATAGCTATTGTGACGAGAGATCCACGCATTATTCTGTCCAGCCATCAACATCCATTAAAGATTGATCCATCAACAACTGCATAGATGTATCTGTTTTATCCATTTTTGCGACTAAGCGACATTGGCGTCGGCACTCTTCTGCAAAGTTCGGTTGGCGAGTATCTGGTACCCAAATTTGCATTAAACGCAAACCTGCTTTTCTTTGTGCGTTGCGATGTTTTTGAACGCGTTCATTGACGTGCATTGTAGCCATAACAAAATCTCCATTATGTTTCATGTAACGTATAACATAGAAAAAAGTTACATGAAACACTACTTTTAATAAAACGCAATAATTACAATTTTAATCTATCAATCTGCCCCACCTTTTGTGGGGCTTTTTTATAGGAGCAATACATGAGAATAATATCACCAGAAGGGTTAGCACTGATTAAACAATGGGAAGGTTTACGTCTCAATGCCTATAAAGATGCCATTGGAGTGTGGACCATTGGTTATGGACATACAAACAATGCTGGAAAACCTTTTATTTACGAAGGCATGACCATCACGGAAAAGCAAGCAGAAGAACTTCTTTGCCAAGACTTAAGAAAATTTGAAAATGTCGTTGAACGCGCTGTTACAGTTTCATTAACCGATGAACAATTCGCGGCATTAGTCTCCTTTTGCTATAATGTAGGAACAGGAGCCTTTTGTAACTCGACACTGTTAAAAAAGCTCAATCAAGGTGAATATGAAGCAATCCCAACCGAATTACAGAAATGGACCAAAGCCGGTGGTAAACGCTTGCAAGGTCTTGTACATCGGCGTGCAGCAGAAGCAGGCTTATGGGCGAAAGGTGCTTTTGTTTCCTCTAACTACCAAACCGTAGAAACGCAAGCACCAACGGGTGTTTTCAAAGCAGAAGCCCTTGCACCAGTCGTTGGTTCTTTTTCTGGGCTTGGAGGCTTATTAGCAGGCAATGGTCCAGTGCAATGAGCGCTCGCCACTATCATGGTTTTAGCCGCAGGTGCTGGTATTTTCTTTGTTGATAAACGCTTTCAGGAGCATCGTCTATGATCTTATGGATGAAAAGAAATCTGATGCTAACAGGCGCGGCTTTAGCCGCTTTTTTATTGCCTTAGCAAGAGCCTTTACTCTTGGGAAAAAAACAGAACAACAAAAGCAAACAGAAAAAGCTTTAAAAGCAGCCACAACCCGTCTTGAGGTGGAAAGTGAAGTTAACAAAAAAGTGAAGCTGATGTGCGTGCTGCTCTCTCTGACTGGTTGCGCAACAAATAAATATGCTTCTTTTTGTGTTGGTTGGTTACCTATTTATTTAAGCCGGCAAGATCTGAACACCATTAGCTCAAACTTAGTAAGAGAGATCTTAAAGCACAATAATCTAGGTGAACGCTTGTGTGGATGGAAACATGATTAGAAAAAAAATCCAAAAAACACACAGAGCTTACAGAAGCAGAAAAAGAAATGCTTCAATAAATCATCATCACCTATCAAAGTGTGAAAATGATGCTCGTTTGATGAAGTGGATAGCATTCATCCTCTTTTTGCTTATCCTTGATTTTTCACTTATTATGGATGCGATAGACAATATCTTTGCACATTATAAAACAGTGGCTAACCAAAAACTGAAAGCTTTACCCCCTCCCCGCTTTTAAAGCAAGGAAAGAGAGATTATATCGTAATCTATCCGCTAATCGCTTAAGTGTTTCTTAGACATCTGACGCGACAATAGACATAACAATTATCAAGCCCCTCCAGATATAAAAGACGCCCATTGTTCTAAGAGGACACGGCGCTATTCTAAAAAATCCGTCCGCATGTAAGCCTTTGTCACAGAATTCCCAACTGAATACGCAAGAACAGATTCTGCAACTTCAAATGGTGTTGACGTTGTCTCTGCTATACAGTCCCACAGAATCGATCTGAAACCATGAAGTCTATAATTAAAACCTTTGTCTTTCATAAATTTAGAAAGTGCTACATCAAATATAGGCTTTCCAAAACTCTCAACAAATAAAAAACCATTTTTTTGCTTTTTCAATAATAACAAGCGCTTCAGCTGTAAGCGGGACATGAAAATCAGAAACCTTTCCAACAATTCTCTTCATATTTTCTTTTAGGATAATCCATATTGGTCCATAAATCTCTTCTGATCGAATATGCCTGATTGGCATAAAACAAAAAACCGTCAAAATAAGAATTTTTAAGGCTAGATGTGATACAAGCTCATCATTTTAAGATTGAAAAAACTTAGACATTTCTTTCCATAGCATTGCTGGAATATTTTGGGTATTTTGAATAACTTTCCTAATAAAGCTTTTGCTTTTGGTATCAATTGCATATCCACATCTATACCAAGTGCCGCCGCATGTTTTATAGCTATATTCAAGCGGGATAGAGCTTTACTTGCTGTTTCGTTTTTTATCTTCCAAATGGGAGAAATGCATCCTTTTATATCAATTTGCGTCAGTTCAATGATTAGCGTATCACCAAGTTTAAGAAAAACATGTAACTCAAGAGGTGTTAACCAGCTTGCTGCTTTTCCTTGATTTTTCAATTCGTTTTTTTCGCTTCAAAAGTACTAGAGGCATTTTCTCGTAAAGAAATACCCACCTGCCCGACGCAAATTTTCTTTTTTTTTCGCCGAATTGGATCAATTCTTTGATCTAAAAGATCACGACAGGCTAAAGCTTTGAACAGTGCTTCTTTTAAAGATACATTGCGACAAGAGCCTAATCCCATTTCTCATCGTCTTTTATTGAGGTCAAACCTAAAAACCCATCATCCTTGATCTGGTGTAGTTTTGATAAGCCATAAACCAGCTCTGTCAGCATATTTGCCTTTAGATAGATTTTTACAGATAAGACAGACAGTCTATCACGTGTTTTTATTCTGCAAACCACCTTTTGAATTGCGCTTGGAGCACTTTCATCTGGTGCCAAGATTATATATAAAAAGCAATTTAATAAAAAAATAAAAACAATTAATTATTAAATAGAAAAAAGATAAACTGCGCTATCAGGTGATATTATAGAGAATTCTAAGGAAAAAAAAATTGGTGCACAAACGTGCACGCCGTCCACATCACTCTATATGAATTTTCTTTATTTTCTCATTACTTAGATAGTAAAAACTCTCTTTAAGTTTACTGTTTGCAATTCTATAACGATACTATGAATATGATAACTGTAATAATATGAAAGACGAAGCAATCCTTCTTGGCTAACAAATGTTTCAACCACACCTCGTAAACTAAAAATTTTTTATTCTTAACAGTTAAGAATCTGAGTAACTCTTCCTTACCTCCTCATCCTCACTTAAAGTCAATGCTCCCTTTTTTCACCATAAAATAGTGTTTACAATGCATACAATTTAAAAAAATAAAGACCCTATCAAAGAGATAGGACCTTTTAAATTTAAGCTCCTTTATCCTATAAAACTAGAATTTGTAAGCTATTCCTGCGCGAAAATCATTCGTCTTATACTTAACTTCAATCTCGTCTTTAAATTTCTTTTTACCAAAATCTGAGTAACGATATTCCGCACGTAAAACAAGATTATCTGTCATTGCAAAATCAACACCACCACCCAGAGTGTAACCAATCATCATTTTTGTAGCATCCGATGTCCTGTTAAAAAGCTCAGATCCCGTAATGACTGTCGACAAAACATCTTGAAATTGTCCATAAGCGACACCACCAGCAATATAAGGCATCACACGATGAGCAGAAAACCCAACACGCACCCTTGTGGCTCCAGTCCATTTTTGTTTAAAAGTATGATTAAAAGTTAAGCTATTCTTTTCTTCTGTAGTCTCTGTACCAGAGCGAGAAAAGCTAGACCCCCGCCCTTTGTCAAACTGTGCCCTTTTATAACTTTCTTTCTTTTTACCATTTTCTTCAGTACCAGCATCAGTTCCAGTACCAGTATCAGTTCCTTCAGGACTCGAACCACCAGCACTCGATTCATCTGCATGAAATCTTGTTTTTGTGTCTTTTTTTTCCGTTAAAATGATATCCGTATCAATCCCCATAATAAAATTATTACCGAGATCAAAATTAACACCCGCATAAAAACCACCTATAAACCCAGAAAGATCTGGCATATGCTGTTTCTCGATGGGTATCCATGATTTACTTTTACTCTCCTCATCAGGATAGAGAGGAATATCAACATAAGGCGTTTTTGCAGAAATTTTACTTGAAAAGCCTCCAACTTGCCCCCCAAAATAAAAACCTGACCAAGAAAAAAGTGAAGAAGAAGCAACTTCTGAAGCAACATGTACAGACTCTTCAGGAACTACGACATCTGCAGCCTGTACTATAGAAGATGAAACCAAATAAAAAACAGATGCTGTTATAAATTTTGTATTCATAAAATTATACCCCATTGCTAAATTTAAATATAATTAAAAATCACATTTAGAAAAACAAAGTTTTATAAAATTTTATACCAAAAAACCGCATGCACTCCTTTACATTTACATTTAAATATACCACTACTAAATACATCATTACATCAAAATTGAATTTTATCAAATAAATTTTAATAACTATTAAAACAGTATAATAATGAATACTTTAAATGACAAATCTTTAATAAAAATGTCTATTATATTTTTAAAAATGAGAAAATATAACACATTTTTTATCCAAATTACCGCATAAAAAATCATAAAATAGAATATTTCAAAGCATTTTTTCATGAAAAAATTCTGAAATGATGTAATTATTGTTAGCACATTGATATTTAATTAAAAATATTATAAATATAAAATAGTATAAAAATACCTCTATATGCTTACATATAAGTAGATTCTATGTATATAAAAAACTACATCTATCTTACACTGAAATCATACTACTACTTTTAAAGTATGAGATTATTAACAGGTGAAATATCGTTATCTTTCTAGAGATTATCTCAAAAAAGTCCTCAATCACTTTATTTAAAAATTGCTCTTCCCCTACTGATTTCTATATTATCATCTGCTTTTATTGCAAAACGGTCTTTATTAGGAAAAGTTATAAAACATCCTTTCATACAAATTGTAATTGTTTGATGCGTATTTAAAGAAATTTTTAAAGGTACACTTCCTTCAACAATAATGAGAGAGTGTATCTTTAAATCAGTATTTTTCACTGTTGCAGCAAAAGCTGTTATGGTAAAAATACTTAATAGAATAACTGTAGTAAAAATATAAGTATATTTCAGCATTCTAAGATTCCTTCCTCAGCAAAACGCTTATATAGGCTAAATCGAAGAGCATTGGTTACATGAGAAGATGAGGTAATATTAGGCACATAAATAGCCAAATTAAAGGAAAAACTCTTACGATCAAATGCTGTAAAACTCACCTGTGGGATAGGATTTTTTAAAACGCCTTCTGTCGTAGAAGCAATCTCTAATAAAATTTCAGCAACATGCTCTGGAGCAACCTTAGATGATACAGTAACTGGTACATCAATTCGTCCTACTTTATTACGTCGTGTCCAATTACTAACGTTGTTATTAATAAGGCTTGAATTGGGAATAATAATCGTCTTACGCTGAATGGTCTCAAGTTCCGTTGCACGCACACTAATACGCTTAACAACGCCCCCTACTGATCCAGATTCTATATAGTCTCCTATTTTAAATGGTCTTCCAACTAAAATAATAAGTCCAGAGACAAAGTTTTGGACAATATTCTGTAAACCAAAACCTATACCAAGTGAAAGTCCTCCAGCAATAAGAGCGAAATTTCTAAGATCCAAACCTGCCATTGATAATCCGGTCAAAGCAGATACAACAACGCCTCCATAACTTATCACTGTTTTGATAGAATTACGTATACCAGAATCGAACTCTCCATGAACCAACACCACATTATCTAACCAACCAATAAATCTTCGAATAAGAAACCAGCAAACACAAAAAGAAATAATTCCTGTTACAAGAGAAATCAAAGAAAGACTAATATTTCCAATCTGAAAACCGGTAACCAACTGCCACAAAACTGCTTTTAAATCAGAATAGGAAAATCCAAACTGTACAGCAATGGGCATTGCACAAAATATAACAACAAATAAATTGAGAAAAACGCCCACAAAAATTCCCAATTGATTCATTGTTTTTTCTTCTAAATGAAACCTCTGCATCAAAAGATGACCAACCGTTGTTTTCATAAATTGGTCTTTAGTTCCAAGTGCTTGAGCACTTTGTATTCCTAAATACATGAGAACTAAAAATGCTCCATCAATCATAATTTGCTGCGTAATAAAACGCGCAAGTCCAACATAACCTAAAAAATTCAATACAAAGAGCAGTAACCCCAAGCCAATAAGAGGAATGCGTATATAAAATGGCCAAAAGTATGGCTCTTTTTTTTCTTCTTGAACACGCCTAGGTCTAAACCGCAAAGGTACAAATGATATTATAAATAGCAAAATCGCTACAAGAAAAACAGCAATAAAACTTTTAGCAATTGTCAAAGATAGAGGCGCTGAAATGATTTGATAAATACTATCAAGAACAGCGTCAAATGCCAAAATACCCCCTAAAGAAGTGAGTAAAATCACTAATTGATAAGCAGACGATGGTGCAATACTGAGAAGACGCACATGGGGCCGATTCGATGATAGAAGAACAACAGCTAATCGATTGATTAAAAATAATAAAATAATTTGACAACCTATCATATCAAAAACTGTTGTAAGCTTACCTGGATCTAAGTTAAAACTACGAAACAAAAACAACACAAGGTAAACGCAAAGAATACAGATAAGTGAAGGTAAAAGAACTGAAATAAAGGCGATCAATAAGCGTTGTAAATAAGATATTTCCTCATTAGACTTCGTAAAGTGGCAATACACATGAACAAGAACTTTTTGAGAAAAATACGAAAGTCCTAAAGTAATAAAAAGTGGAATTAAAAAGCAAAGAACTAGTTGTAAAAACTTGAAGTAAAATATAAAATTCCACCAAGAATTTAACAAAACAAGAAAATCTGATGAAGCCTCTTTTGTTTTTTGGGCGAGATGTTTAACCATCGGAATCGAAAACTCAAGCCTATACGTAAGCGTGCGTTTAAAAAGCTCCCGAGATTGAGAAATAGAAAGTTCCGCTATTCTATTTGCCGCTAAGAAAATTGCTTCAAAACGAAGCATGATACTGTTAATTTTAGCTTTTTGCTCTATCAAATAGGAATATTCCTTCACTGAGCTTTTCAGTTTTTTTATGTCACGATGGAGCTCCATTAATTGATCAAGAAGTGTATTAATCTCATTAAGAGGAGGACGCAAAACAAATGCTGCCTCAATAGCACGTTCACTGATATCTTGTGCACGTAACCGTAATTCTTCTAAAGCACGCTCATCTTCTGGCTTTCTGTCAAAATCTCTTTTTAAAGTTTCAGTATTTTCTTCAAGAGTCTCAATAATCAACTGTTGTTGTTTAATAATTTCATCAACTGAATAAGAAGCTATCGTTTGTTCGACAATTGTATTTTGTGCCCCCCTATTCCCCCATGCACCAGAATTAAATACAAAGATAATCCCCAAAAGAAGGAAAAGTATGAGGATGCTTTTTCTACAAAATGAATACATATCTACCTTATTAACACAAAAGGGATTTTATTTTTCTTTTTTAAATATGGTATAAAGTAGATATTTTCAACTTTTATAGAATAATCTTATAAAAGCTTTCCCTTATCCTATAATACTGATAATAAGATAAAAGAATGATAAATAAGCTGAACTCAATAAGATTAAAGAAGGCACTCTAGCATGTTTTTTTTGCACCTTTATTGCAAAAAAGAAGATTTTCTTCCTTTGACAACCTGGATTTTTCTATCCAGTTTAGGTGTATTCTTGACGAACAACCTAGAAACGCGTGCTTATTTAATCAAACAATCGCACACCAATAATGTCATTAAAACGAATAGATTTGATTTACATCATAAGTGTGATCAGGTGAATGTTACCACAACTGAAAACAAAAAACTTGTAACACTCCATACAGAATCTATTTTTATCAGGACCTTTCAAAAAATCCTAACATTGGATTTCTTTTTAATAAAGATTCCAGCTGTTGACACACGATTTCGTAACGTTAAAACACAATATTTCTCAAATAAACGCGCTCCTCCCAATGAACACACTTAATTCTCTTCCTTGAATATAAAAACGATCATCTTATTTTAATTGTGCTTTTAACTTTGAATAACTGTTAGATTGCCTATTTACGGAATATATCATGCGTACACCTGGTTGGTTAACTACCCTTTATTGTTTTATTCTTTTAAGCAGCATTTATGTTGCCTTACCCAATTTATTTTCACACGAACAAGTTAACAACTCGAAATTTTTACCCAATACCCGTGTGGCACTTGGTCTTGATCTTCAAGGAGGCTCTTCTCTTCTGCTCGAGGTTGATAGCAAAACGTTGAAACGCGATCAATTACACATCGTTTTAAGCAATGTGCGCAATGTATTGCGTGAAAAACAAATCCGCACCTCAAGTGTGCGTATCGTTGAAGATAGCGTTATTGCCCTTATTTCTGACCCATCGCAAACTGAAAAAGCAGTCTCTGCTTTGAAAACATTAATAACCCCCATACACAGTAGCTTTGGCACAACAGAACATAACATCACGATCAGTACTCAAAATGAAACTCTCCGCGTCACATTAACAGAAGCTGGTATAAAAGACCGTATAAGCAATGCTATTGAACAAAGCTTAGAAATCATCCGGCGCCGTATAGATCAAGTTGGTGTTTCAGAACCAGCCATCCAAAAGGTCGGAAATGACCGTATTATGGTCCAATTGCCTGGACTACAAGATCCAAAACAATTACGTGATCTTTTAGGAACAACTGCCAAAATGAGTTTTCATCTTGTTCCTTCTAACGTGGATCCCAATAATCCACCGATAGGTGTTTCAATTCTTCCTGGATATACTGATGAAACGCAACGCTATGCAATTTATGATCAAATTGCTTTAGATGGAAATGTCCTGAAAGATGCCCGTGCTGGTTTTGATCCACAATTGCCAGGACGTTCTATGATTTCATTTACTCTAGATTCGGCTGGTGCAAAAATATTTGCCGATATAACACGACAAAATATTAACCGTCCTTTTGCCATTGTTCTTGATAATAAGGTTTTAACCGCTCCTACCATCAATAGTGTTATTCCCAATGGACAAGGTCAAATTACAGGAAACTTTGACCCCAAAGAAGCCTCAACTCTGGCTGCTCTGCTCCGCGCTGGTTCCCTCCCCGCACCACTCACCGTCATTGAAGAAAGAACCGTAGGTCCAAATCTTGGCGCTGATGCCATCCAAATGGGGCTTTATACCGGCATAATTGGCTTTATTCTCGTTGCAATTTTTATTTTTCTTCTCTACCGCATTTGGGGACTCATTGCGAATATAGCACTAGCCCTCCATACGATTTTAACATTTGCTGCACTAAGTCTCCTTGGAGCTACGCTTACGCTGCCCGGTATTGCTGGTATTATCTTAGGCATCGGTATAGCCGTTGATGCCAATATTCTCATCAATGAACGTATTCGCGAAGAAAGTCGAAAAGGCGTGAGTGCTTTTGCAGCTCTAGATCGTGGATTTAAACAAGCTTTTGCAACCATTGTTGATGCAAATGTTACAGCCATTATAGCCACTGTTTTACTATTTTGGTTTGGCACAGGCCCAGTTCGTGGTTTTGCTGTAACAATGTTGCTTGGTATTATCATCTCCATGTTTACAAATATCACCATTGTGCGCATCATCATGATTTGGATCGTTCGTAAATGGAAAATTAAAAAACTGCATATTCATTCTGCTTTCAACATCATGCCACAAAACACAACTTTCCACTTTATGAAAGCACGTTTCATTGGTATTGGCGTCTCAATTGTTTTATCAATAGCTTCAGTTTTTCTCTTTTTTAAGCCTGGCTTAAATTTCGGAATTGATTTCATTGGCGGCAGCCAAATGAGTATTACCACGAAAGGACCAGCAGATCTAGCAACCCTGCGTTCCAAGCTTTCTACTCTTAATATTGGTGAAGTTACCTTGCAAAATATTGATAACGAAAATACCGTATTAATTCGCATGCAGAAACAAAGCGGTGGCGAAGCACAACAAACCACCGCCATTGATAAGGTCAAAACAGCTGTACAAAATATCTATCCCGATACCACATTCGATCAAATAGAAGTTGTTGGTCCAAAAATTTCAGGCGAGCTTGCCACAGCTGCTTTTACTGCTGTTATTCTTGCGGCTATTGCCATGTCTCTCTATATATGGTTACGCTTTGAGTGGTTCTTTGCCATTGGAGCCATTGTCACACTCATTCTAGACACCACAAAAATGATTGGCTTTTTTGCTTTATTTCAATTTGATTTTAATTTAACAGCCATTGCTGCGCTCTTAACAATTGTTGGATATTCTATAAATGATAAAGTTGTCGTCTATGATAGGATGCGCGAAAATATGCGTCTTTTTAAAAAAATGCCGTTGCGTGAGCTGATTGATCTGTCAATTAATCAGGTTCTTGTACGTTGTTTTTTTACATCAGCCACAACAATTCTTGCGATGCTCCCCATGGCGATATGGGGTGGAAGTGCTGTTCATAATTTTGCATTACCCATGGTCTTTGGGATTATTATTGCAACATCATCCTCTATCTTTATTGCTGCTCCTATTTTGCTCCTGCTAGGAAATTGGTGGCGTGAGCGAAATAATCGTGCAAATATCAAAGTGAAATAAAAATGCCCTTTAATGCGTATGGTACATCTCGCCTCTCTTCTCATAGAAATATAGTCGTTTTCATTCATTCGCTTTTTGATCAAGAGTAGTAAATAATCCATGCTCCACGACACACCACTTATCACAACTATTGTTGCAGGCTTATGTTTAGCATTTCTCTTGGGAATGATTGCTAGCCGTTTACGTATTTCACCCCTTGTAGGCTATTTGTTAGCTGGTGTTATTGTGGGACCCAATACAGGCGGATTTAAAATAGATTCCGTCATCATTAATCAACTTGCTGAAATTGGTATTATTTTGTTGATGTTTGGTGTTGGGCTCCACTTTTCATTAAAAGACCTTTTATCTGTCAAAGCTATTGCTGTCCCCGCTGCTATTGCACAAATGGCATTTTCTACTTTTCTAGGTTTGTGCCTTGGTCTGATTATGGGATGGGGCTTTAGTGGTAGTTTGATCTTCGGTCTTGCTTTATCCATAGCAAGTACCGTTATCCTGCTACGTGCTTTGCAAGAGCGTCATCTTATTGAAACAGAAAAAGGACGCATTGCCGTTGGATGGTTGATTATTGAGGATTTAGCAATGGTCCTTATACTTGTCCTCATCCCTTCCTTGGCAAGTGCCCTCAGCAATACAAAAAAAGAAGCGTTGGATCCTCTTGTTCAATGGTTAGATTTAAGTATTTGGGGTATTTTTGGTCTCACCATCCTGAAAGTGATTGTATTTATCGCACTTATGCTTGTCATTGGGCGACGCGTTATCCCATGGCTTTTAAAAATGAGCGCACAATCGGGATCACGTGAATTATTTCGTCTTAGCGTCTTTGCTATTGCATTAGGAGTAGCTTTCGGAGCCGCTCATTTATTTGGAGTTTCTCTTTCTCTTGGTGCTTTTTTTGCTGGTATGGTCATGAGCGAATCAGAATTAAGCCACCGTGCTGCGGAAGAATCTTTACCACTGCGCGATGCTTTTTCTGTTCTCTTTTTTGTTTCTGTAGGTATGTTATTTGACCCAGAGAAACTCTTGACTCATTTTTTCCCACTCTTAGCAACCTTATTCATTATCGTAATCGGAAAATCTGCTGTTACCTTTTTCATCGTTAAGGCTTTTCGCTATTCTAATGCAACAGCTTTGACTATTTCTGCAAGCCTTGCCCAAATCGGAGAATTTTCCTTTATCCTTGCTGGTTTAAGTTTAAGCTTAGGACTTTTAAACAATGACGCTCATGATTTAATTCTTGGAGGAGCAATTTTTTCTATTTTGCTCAACCCTCTTGTTTTCATTGCCTGTAATAAAATTAAAAAACGTCTAGAAAAAAATTCTGTATCCTCACAAAATACCCAAACAATTATTGATATTGATCCACAAGATCCTGACCAAGATTTTTTACCGATGACCTTAAAAAATAACCATATCGTAATTATTGGCTATGGTCGTATCGGTAAGTATGTTGCATTATCTTTAATGAATAGAGGTGAACCTATAGTGATCGTAGAAGAATCAAAACGCCTCTCTGATAAAGCGATTGCAGATGGCTTTGAGGCTATTTGTGGCAATATCATTCAACAAGAAATAATAAACGCAGCAAATATAAATAATGCACATAAAGTTGTTATTACAATGCGAAGTACCATTGAAGTAGGAGAATGTATCGTGAATATCCGTGATATGAAGAAAGATATCCAGATAATCACACATGCATTATCCGATACAGAAACAACATATCTCATTGATTTAGGTGCTGATGTTGTAGTAACAGATGATGAAGAAATTGCCAATGGCATTATAGAGTATATAACAGAACGAAGATCTGTAAGGAATATGCTCAATCATGAAAATTTACAGAAAACATAAAATGGATACAGAATCGTGAAAATAAAGCAATTTATATGGCCATTGATTGGTATCTTAGCAATGCTGGTATCTATTCGAATTCTTTACATGAAGCTCTCTGCCATTTCATTTGGAGATGTATTGGAGCGTTTGAACAATTTAAATGCACAGCACTGGTTATTAGCCTGTTTATGTTCTCTCCTAGCTTATGCTGCTCTTGCTGGATATGATCGAATTGCCTTGCAACATCTAGGCCATAAAATTTCTTGGATTTTTATCGCTATATGTTCATTTACAACCTACGCTCTTTCACACAATATCGGTGCTTCAGTTTTTTCTGGTGCTGTTGTACGCTATCGCGCCTATAAAATGAAAGGATTAAACGGAACAGAAATCGCAATATTAGTAGGTTTTTGCTCTTTTACTTTTGTAATCGGCACAATCTTGCTTTTGGGAATCGTTTTGGTGCTGCAACCCGAAATTATCACCCTCATTCATAAAGAACTTCCTGAATGGCTCGGAACAACGGCTGGAGCAATTTTACTCAGCTGTATAGCACTTTATACGTTTGGCAGCTGGCTTCAGTTAAAACCCTTACGCTTGGGTAAGAAAATTCAACTTTCCTATCCACGGCTGAAAATTGTTATTCAACAGCTTCTCATTAGCCCTCTAGAGCTTTTAGGAGCAGCAGGAATTATATATGCTGTTCTCCCACATAACGCAGATATTCATTTTATCTCTGTTCTTGGTGTTTTTCTAGCATCTTTTACGATAACTCTTCTCTCTAATGCTCCAGCAGGAGGAGTAGGAGTTCTTGAAGCTCTCTTCATAACAGGCATGCCCAATATAAATCCAACTGATGTTATTGCAGCGCTTATTGTCTTTAGAATGTTTTATTTGATTATACCGCTCATCCTTTCATTATTTGTGGTCGTCATTTTTGAGGCGCGACAATATTGGAAAAGAGCCCCCAAAACACCACCGGAATAAATAAAAGGCTATCAATGACTTCTTTTTTGTGTACCTATAAAAGAACAAAACACCATCGTGTTGCCAGTTTACATATCTTTTTTAAGAAACCTCTCTCAACGCTCTTCTCCATTACACAACAATACCCGTAAATGGTATAATAGTAAAGCTATTGTTGCACCATCAACTTTATACTTAATAAAAGATCAAGCCTGCACCATTATACTATTTTTCCAATGTTATGATAACTTTTAGCACTTAAGAACATTAATAAGAATTATTTTTATGCCTTTCTTCAATAGTCTTTATCCACACGTTAATCCCATTTATAATCCCATTTATGATGCACAAATGAATGATTTTAATTAATTTATTATAAGAGGGATTGAAACAAAAGAAGTTTATGATAGTAAATTTTTTTCAAACAAAGAATAATCAATTCTTTATAAATCAATATATTATAATGAATCTAAGTAGCTTTCTTAATATTTATACTTTTAGAGGTTTAGCTAACGGAAAGGCAGCATAGCGTAAACACACAGCTTAATATTTTAAAACTTTAAGCCTCATTAAAGTTTATTGTCTTTCGGTTAACAGGTATTAGCTTTAAACAATTAAACTGATATAATTTTATTCCTTGTATGTCCAGCTAAATACTTCATTTTATCTTTATTTACCCTCTTGGAATACTGATGATTATTACAGAAGTTTTTTGTTTAAGCGGGAGAGTTATCAAAAAATATCCACGCTGCTGACACAACTAAAGTGTAAAGTTGCTTCTTTCTTTAAACAATATGCTAAAAATCCAAAAAAATTTTAATCAATTTATATTAAAAGAAGTGAAAACTGTTGATTTCTATACTCCTTTAAATAAAACAATTGTCGGTAAGAAGCTTCTCCTTACCAGTTGCAACTTAAAAAAAAGAAACAATACGCATTAAAAAATCTTTAAATGTCCTTTGAAAGTTCTTTGAGACCCCTAAAAAGTACAAAAACCGATGACTAAGCTATATCAACAATCTTTTTTTAAACAAACAGATATGGGGAAATCCTACTGCCCAATTTTATTTAGCAACTCGTACCTTAAAAAAATTACCCAATCAATAAGTTATTTACGGTATAAAATAAAATGGTGGGTGATGAGGGGATCGAACCCACGACCCGCTGATTAAGAGTCAGCTGCTCTACCGACTGAGCTAATCACCCATAAGCTTCTCAAAAGACGAGAATGAGCGTTTCTATAACGCTCCTAAGGATAGATGTCCAGATGTTTTGTTGTTTGTTATATAAACTCATTGTCTGTAAGGTTAAAAATATGATATTCACCACTTGATCTTATATAAAAATAAACCCATTATAAGAAGCTTTATAAATAAATGTTCTGATTGTTATACAGAACCTATAGTTAGAGGATTATCGAGCATAATGCCCGAGCGAAAATTAGAGGAACCTTCTTGTGGTTGTAAGCGGGATGGGGCATCATTTTGTTTTATCAACAATCACATACATTCAAGCAATATTGTGCTATTTTTTTCTTTGAATATAAGTTTTTTACATTCAATGTTCATGATCCAATATACGAATAAAAGCCTATGAATTTTTTTTGTCAATCGCGCGCTTTTAAGCTTCTAAAAGGTAAGGAATGATGGAATGGATCACTGATCCCCATGCGTGGTTTGGTTTGATCACGCTGGTTTTTCTCGAAATTGTTTTAGGAATAGATAACCTTATCTTTATTGCAATTTTAGCTGAAAAATTGCCACTGCATTTGCGTGACCGCGCACGCTTTATAGGTCTTACTTTAGCATTAATTATGCGGCTTTTCCTTCTTACCGTTATTGGATGGGTTATGAGACTCGATAGGGTAATTCTTTCACTTTCATCTTTTGTATTTAGTTGGCATAGCTTTATTTTAATCGGTGGTGGAGCCTTTTTGCTCGCAAAGGGAACGCTAGAATTACATGAAAGGTTAGAAGGAGTATCACATGAAAGAAAAACAGGTGTTGGTTATGCTGTTTTTTGGCAAGTAATCGTCCAAGTCGTGGTGCTGGATGCCGTTTTTTCACTAGACAGTATTATTACCGCAACAGGTATGATTGCAAAAGAGCAGGCAGCAGTTATGTATATCGCAGTCATAGCTGCTATGGGAGTAATGATGTGCGGATCTGGTGCTCTTATGCGTTTTATTAATCGTCATCCCACTATTGTAATCCTTTGTCTTGGTTTTTTGATGATGATTGGTTTTACTCTCATTGTTGAAGGATTTGGTTTTCATATTCCAAAAGGGTATTTGTATGCTGCTATTGGTTTTTCTGTTCTCATCGAAGCTTTTAATCAAATTGGACGTCGTAACCGTGAAAAAATGATTAAAACGAATGATCTACGCAGTAGAACAGCTGATGCTGTTTTGAGGCTCTTAGGAGGAGGAAGCAAAGATAATCACCTTGCTGAGACTGTAGATGTTATTGCTGAACAGGCCGCAGCTTCTGAGTTGTTTAGACCAGAAGAAAAGGAAATGATTCGTGGTGTTCTCGATTTAGCTGATCGCCCTGTTCGCTCTATCATGTCGCCGCGTAATGAGATTGAGTGGTTAGATTTAAATGCTGATGAAAATGAAATGCGTGAAGAATTACAAAAGTTTAAACATAGCCGCTTAATTCTTGCGCGTGAAAAAGTGGATGAATTTGTTGGCGTTGCATTGACAAAAGATCTTCTTTTGAATTTGGCTGAGGGAAAAAAGATTAATTGGAAAAAAGCTATGCGAGAACCCCTCGTTGTTCATGAAAACACAAGTGTTTTACGATTGATGGAGCAATTACGTCATTCTTCGATTCAGCTTGCAATTATTGTTGATGAGCATGGATCTTTTGAAGGAATTGCAACACCAACCGATATTCTTGAAGCTATTGCAGGAGACTTTCCTGATGACGATGAAGAACTCATGATCGCAGAACAACTTGAAAATGGCAGTCTTCTTGTTGAGGGATACGCTGATATCCGCCGTTTAAGTGGTTATCTTGGGCGTAACCTTGTGGATGAAGCAGATCGTTATACGACTCTGGCAGGCTTTATGCTTTGGCAGTTTGGTCATTTACCAAATGAGGGAGAAAGTTTTGAAACTGACGGTTTACACTTTAAAGTGATTGAAATGGAACGCAGAAACATATCTAAAATCCTTATTTCTCCGCTTGTATCACCAGAAAAAAGCTAATTCTTTTTATAAGAAAAATGAATAAAAAGATTTTTTATGATTAAAAATTGAAAAGAATAAGCAGTTGATAACTCAATTGCATTTCATTATTTTTATATTTTTTAAAGCGTAAAATAATGACATACAAAAGTTATATTATCAATGAACTTTCCATTATAAAAAATTTTCATTGATGATTGACGAAAAGCTGGAAGAGAGAAAATGGTGCAAAATTATTTGTCAATGGTCATTAATCTCAAAACAATGAATATATACAACATATTGATTTATAATAATTTTTTATTATGATATTACCTTCACATCAAGAAAGCCTCTTTCAAACATCAGATTTCCGCCAATGGATAAAATTCAACCATTGTTGAATTCACTCAACTGATGATGGCAGCTTTAAAACAGACTCTGGCTCCTATAATCTTTTTAGATCTTCTTGATATTTCTTAAGGAGCTATTCCTTATCTTTTGTTTCGATAAATGTAGCTATTTTTTTTCCTTCCAAGAATGAAACTCCACCTCTCTGGAAAACCCTTATTAAGAACTTTGTTTTTCTTCTAGATGACTCATATTTTTTGCTACTTTTTTAATTAAAGCGTAGCTGAGCTGCTTAGATTTCACTACTTCTTTGGCTAAAGCCAATGCACGTTCCAGATGAATCTGTTGGGTGTTTTCATCAAAGCCTAAATGATCCTCTGCACTGAAACTTTGATAATAAGATTGTAAGGGTGCAACATCACCCAATAAAGCCACTGCACCAATATGAAGTAAGCTATAATCTGCATCATCTACCTTGATAACCTTATGTGCCTCCAACTTCACTCTTTCGCCAAAGTGGTACTCCATATCTGGAATAAAAGCATTTATGAAGATCTATTTTTTCCATCGCCCATTTCAAGATATAATCAAGCTTAATTCCAACTAATCTGCATATATTTCTTCTTCACAAATTCTCAATCCCTTTTTATCAAAATCAAGTTGTAGATCTTGTAAATGCTGGTAATTGATAGGGATCAATTACCATGCAGGCAGCAGCTAAAATACCAGTACTAATCGAAACTCCAACATCAAATTGCCAATAATCTTTGATAATTGCGTCATTATAAAGAATTTGTACTTCACAATCTGGTAGTTGATAACGTGCGGAATAATTATCTACCTCTTTAATTTTTTCAACAGACCAATCAAGATTTTTGAAGAACACTGTTGCACTCTCCATGATTAAAAAGTTCTTTGCTCTACCTCAAAAGAGGTTGTATCCGTATCAAAGTCAAAAGCGAAGCAGATTTTTGCAAACAAAAGTGATAACGCCGTGTACGAGAAGAATCTTATCAATAAGGTCTTTGGTGATTTCTTTTGCAACGTCTAAACGAGATGGAATCTTAATTCATAAAAAAATATAATAAAGTCAATAGATTGTGTGCAATTATTTTATATAAATCCCATTTAAAATCTACACTTTTATACGTGATTTAATTAACCATCTTTCATAAACAATTACCATGTATGGATAGACCATAAAAAGCAAATCATGATGCAAATGTTATAACGCATGTAAACATTCAGATGAAGTGAAACGCAGCTATCATTTATAACAGTTCATAAATTTTATGATACGTTTTTATCACACACAAATCGCATTATTAAAAACGTAATTGTTTGAAATAATCGATAATATAAATTGCATGCGTTTAAAAAATGGTATGGGGTTTACTCTTTTTTTGAGCTAAACCTTAAAAGAAACAGTCATTTGAAACTATCATAGAATAGGTTTTAATTCATTAAGGACACATAAAAGGATTTAAAGACAAGTCGATTTTAAAGCGCTGCTTACTAAAAAGTTAGTCAATAATAAGCAGACATTATATAGATACTATCATCACAGCAGGTAATGAAATTAATAATGTTATGTCTTAGAAGTCAAAAGATTTTTAATGATATAACGCAGGCAAACAAGCAAAAAACGTTTTAAAAGTTACAGTTTAAAAATACGAAACCAAATGAAGTCCCCTCAAATTTGAGGATACTTATTAAGACAAAGATAAGTAGATAAATTTCAAAAGGATTGCAATCATATTACAAAGGCATGGGGTTTTACTCAATTTTGAGTCAAAAGCGACAATATTAAAGACTGCTCTATTCTAAAGTTAACGAGCTCGAATTTGAACTGATTAATTTTGCCAGCCCAAATATGGACCGGCTTATTTGCAGAGAAGTTACGTTTAAATGCAAAGTGAAAATACGCTTATGAGAACCTCACTAAATGAAAGTTTAAACGTTTAGAGACATAAAATGATATCTCTATAAAAACCTTTGAAACCTAGGTTTTATAACAGTTTAAAAGCCTTAGATTTTATAAAAAGTGGTTGTTTATTGTCTTCTGAAAAGCTGCTTTTAAAAACCAATGTTCGTAAATGTAAACAACGGATTTTGTTACAAATATTCACTTAATACGCACTTTCTCTTGATTGTCTTAATATGAACCTACCAAACGTTTTAAAAGAGACATTTTGATAATGTACTTT
The DNA here is from genome assembly GCF_042196525.1 of Bartonella sp. AC62GZZY. NCBI lineage: Bacteria > Pseudomonadati > Pseudomonadota > Alphaproteobacteria > Hyphomicrobiales > Bartonellaceae > Bartonella > Bartonella sp. AC62GZZY. Next base: position 61,212 of record NZ_JBHIQN010000007.1, on the reverse strand, counting down.
GTGTAAAATGACAACTTCAAAAATGAGAGCGTTATTCTTAATAAGTTTTATAGCCATACAAAAGTGTTTATAGGTTCTGTAATTCAAATGAGTGATTAAATATTATACCTATCATTTACGTTCCCATTGATCAGTTTTAATCAATAGAATAGAGCGTTTGCAATATGATACGTTTTGTATATATGCATTCATTATTGATTTCTTTTGTATGATCTGTAGTACCTCTATTTAAAAGCAGCGTCATATCAATTGGCACAGCTTTCTTTTATGATGCGTTTTAACCATCAAAGAAGCACCCTCCACGTCTGTCATTTATTCTGTTTATCAATCTTGATAACATCATCACTTTCATAAACCTCACAATTTATGGGAACCGAATATAAATCGCTATGTCTTTTTATTCTTGCATTGCCATATACATTACCTCTAATCACGATATAATCAGGAGATCTTGGCATTGCCATAAACAGAACCGTAGACCTTAGTATGACACCCCACGCTAGCATTGCCGTAAACCTTGCCTAACAACCGCATGATCATAAACCGCGGCAGTGTTATGAATACGTGCACTACCGGATAATTTTTCATTCCCATAAACCCGCGCATAATGATAAACTCATACGTTATAAGAAAGATGAGCATTGTCATAAACATGAACACCAAAATACACATGGGTTTTATCACATATAAGGGTATTGCCATTACACATAGCCACCAATGGCAGCATTGCCATAGCCCCTTATATTTTTATAAACACAACCAGATTTTACAACACAGACATTATCAGCAACCCAGCAATTACCATCATGAGAGAGATTGCTTTCATTTTCAATAAAAGCATCTAGATCGCCTTTTTTACATCACCAAAATCGTTTAAAGCACGAATGCGATATAAGATATATGACCAGTCACGAAATCTATTTGATTGGTCAATTCATATTTTGGGATGATTTTTTCTTATTAACAGGAGCGGTTTCATTTGCAATGGAAAAAATAACGGAGGTGTTTTTGTGATATAGTTGTCATATTCAAGCTAATAATAACATATTCATTACCTAGGAGAATACCAACTCCTACACCTGCATAAAGCGAAGAAATAATCCGCCCATTATGGCTATGCTGCATGACCATAATAGAACCTAAAACCATCATTCACCAACAGCAAAACGGATCAAAAGGACTAAGTGTTAACGCCATGGAAATAATTAAGTGCACTCATTACTATAGCTGCACAAGATAGTATGCGAGGAGCAAAAGATATAATCCCAATTACTGCCAAACGTAAAGAATATACTCCCAACTAAATAACCACCATAATTAGCGTTCGGGATATAAGAAAGTTGATTAAAGCTAAACAATCCCTCATCCAACATAACTGGCAATATTGGTGTATAGAGAAATCACCAGATACCCATATCAAAACCATATCGAATACAGTATTTTGAAACAATTCAAACCTTGATGGTTGTCTTTCCCCCTTATTACTCCTTTAACTGGTGATATTCCTCATCTGCGTTCCATATCACCATAACAGCCTTTAACTCCCAAAATAGAAAAAAAGCAAATTTAGCTATTTATTTTAATGACCAGAACAATATATTTAGCGATCTACTATCAACATCGCCAGATCAGTTGTACAATAACATATTGAATTAATATGTATTTTTATATTATAAATATTTATAGTTAAATTGAAAGCACATTTAGATAATCTTGCTTTTTTATCTCGATGTTCAAAATGACTAAGCAAAAAATTATATACGCAACTGTAAAATTTTACTTCTCTTAAAATCATTTACTTATTCGCTAAAAAACTTAATGAACAACTCAAATGACCATTTTCATAAAGAGGAAATCTGCTTTTTTTGGAGAATGTTGTTATTTAGGATGATATGAAATTGAAAAGTTTGGTGCACCCGACAGAATTCGAATCTGTGACCTCTGCCTTCGGAGGGCAGCGCTCTATCCAGCTGAGCTACGGGTGCTTAAAACCGATTATTAAAACCAGTTGTGATCTTTTAACTAATCATCCTCTTAGCTTCAATGCTAAATTACCATTCTAATAAAAAAAAATACTTGTTTGTAAATTATCTAACTATGCACCTCTTTTATTTTCCTACAATGATACTTCATCTCGAAAGAGTTTCTCTTTTTGTCTTCAACACTCGTTTTATTATTAAAAGAGCTTTTATTACAACTTCAAAACTTTCAAAAAATAAGTTACAATATGAACTGTAAGTATCAGGATAATTTCTAAATGATTACATTACCAAGTCGCTTTCATTTTGTTTCCGCAGAAACTGAGGAAGCTCTCAAAGCTACCCATAAATTAATTTCCGTTTATGGTCATTCTTCTCTGGAAGAAACTGATATTGTTGTTGCAATCGGTGGTGATGGGACAATGTTACAAACCGTACGGGACGTCATGAATACAGGCAAACCCATTTATGGCATGAATCAAGGTTCTGTAGGATTTCTTATGAATGAATTTCATGAAAAAAAATTACCTAATCGTATTGCTGTCGCTCATAGAAAAGAAATCCATCCCCTGCGCATGATTGCAAAAGCTGAATGTCAAGAATCTATCGAAGCTCTTGCAATTAATGAAGTATCTCTCTTTCGACAATCTTATCAAGCAGCAAAAATTCGTATCACCATTGATAACAACGTGCGCATGGAACAATTAAATTGTGATGGAGTCCTCGTCGCTACACCGGCAGGATCAACCGCTTATAATTTATCAGCACAAGGACCTATTTTACCCCTTATGGCCCCCCTTATGGCTCTTACTCCCGTTAGTCCTTTTCGTCCTCGGCGTTGGCATGGAGCATTGCTTCCCAATACAGTAACAGTGCGCTTTGATATGCTTGAACCTGACAAACGCCCTGTTAACGCTGCTGCTGATAATGTTGAAGTTAAATCTGTCCATTCAGTTACTATTTCAATGGCAACAGAAGTAACAGCTTCAATCCTTTTTGACTCAAATCATTCATGGGATGAACGCATTTTATCAGAACAATTTCGCTATTAATGATTGTATTGTGCGTTTTATGTGTATATGGTTGTTATAGTTAGTTTTTTTGTGAAAGCATCTTAAAACTCTTTAAGAGTGGGGGATATTGGTTATACTCATCATTTAGATAGCAAAATTAAAATCACAGAGCAATTGATAAAAAAATGATACCATCTTTAAACAGTTTTGATGATTTAGGTCTTTCCGCAAAGGTTGTTAACGCTGTAAAATCAGCGGGATATACAACTCCAACACCTATTCAAAGTGAAACAATTCCTCACGTCCTTCAAAGAAAAGACGTTCTAGGAATCGCTCAAACGGGAACGGGTAAAACCGCCTCTTTCGTATTGCCTATGCTCACTCTCCTTGAAAAAGGTCGTGCAAGAGCACGAATGCCCCGTACGCTCATCTTAGAACCAACAAGAGAAATTGCAGCTCAAGTTGAAGAAAATTTCGATAAATACGGAATAAATCATCGTTTAAATGTTGCTCTTTTGATTGGTGGGGTATCTTTTGAACTCCAAGATCGCAAACTTGAACGAGGAGCTGATGTTCTTATAGCAACACCAGGGCGCCTTCTTGATCATTTCGAGCGCGGTAAATTGCTCCTGATGGGCGTTGAAATCCTTGTTATTGATGAAGCTGATCGCATGTTGGACATGGGCTTTATTCCTGATATCGAACGCATCTGTAAACTAACACCTTTTACACGTCAAACTTTGTTCTTTTCTGCAACAATGGCACCAGAAATTACAAAACTAACGAAACAATTTTTACATTCTCCAGTATCTGTTGAAGTTACAAAAGCTTCCTCAACAGCAACCACAATTACACAACGGCTTGTTAAATCTGGAAATAAATCATGGGACAAAAGAGCAGTTTTACGAGAACTTATCCAAAATGAAGGTGCCGAGCTTCAAAATGCTATTATTTTCTGTAATCGCAAGAGGGATATCTCTGAACTTCTTAGATCACTCATTAAACATAACTTTAATGTAGGTGCATTGCATGGGGATATGGACCAATATTCACGTATGAACACCCTAGCCGATTTTAAAAATAATAAACTTACACTTCTGGTTGCTTCTGATGTTGCAGCCCGTGGTCTCGATATTCCAGCCGTAAGCCACGTATTTAACTATGATGTTCCTACACATGCTGAAGACTATATCCATCGAATTGGTCGTACAGGGCGTGCAAATCGTAGCGGAAAAGCTTTTACAATTGTCACAAAAGCTGATCAAAAATATATCAATGCCATTGAGGAAATGAGTAATGAAAAAATTGAATGGCTCAATGGAGATCTCTCAACTTTAATAGCCGATGATCAAACAGAAGATATTGTTGTAAAGAAAAAGTCTTCAAAATCATCAAAGAAAACTGCTCCTAAAGAGCCTGTTGCTCACACTAAAAAATCTGTAGAAGAGAATAAAACAGAATATATCAAAAACGCAAATAATAAGGAGAAGCCATCTGAGCAACAACGCTCACGAAAAAATAAGAATTACACGCCCCTTGGATTTGGTGATGATATTCCTGCATTCATGCTCATAAAAACGCGTAGATAGACTCGTCCTTTACTCTCTGTAAGCATAAAGTAAATAAAAGACGCCTTTTAAAAGTTTCTCTTATTTCTTAGAGAGCCTTTCTATTACCTTTTCACGCCCTAAGAGCTGCAAAAGCTTTCCCATTTCAGGTCCATGATCCATGCCCGTAAGTGCTTGACGTAATGGCATAAATAAAGATTTTCCTTTCCGACCTGTTTTTTCTTTTAATGCTGTTGTCCAAATTTTCCAACTTTCCTCATTCAAAGCACCTTCAGGTAAGAAATCGAGTGATTGACTTACAAATGCACGATCCTCTAGTGCTACTGTATCAAAATTTTGTTCATCATGAATGATTTTCCACCACAAAACAGCATCTTTGACTTTATCAATATTGCGTCTTATCGCGTTCCAGAAATATTCCACCTTATCTCCCTCAATAGAAAGTTTTTTAAGGCGTGTTTTAACTTCCTCATAGGGTAGTTCATGGACAAGATGGCTATTCAAAGTACAAAGATCAGTAATATCAAATTTTGCAACGGATCTTGACGTATCTTGGAGATTAAAATGTTCTAAAAGCGCAGCTTGATTGGGATAGGGATGCACATTTTGCGATGTCCCAATCAAAACGGCAAGGCATTGAACAGCTATAGATTCAAATCCTTCTTCCCGTAGAGAACGAATAGAAAGATCATTATTACGTTTTGAAAATCCTTTTCCTAAAACTGTCGCCAATAAATTGGTATGAGCAAAAACCGGTAATTCTGCATTAAGGGCTTTAAAAATAGCAATTTGAGCGCCTGTATTTGTAATATGATCATCGCCACGAATAATATGCGTAATAGCCATATCTACATCATCAACAATAGACGGCAATGTATAAAGATAGCTTCCATCTTCACGAATAAGAACAGGATCTGAAAGAGAAGCCAAATCAATCGTCTGCTTCCCCTTTATCGCATCATTCCAGCAAACTTCTGTTCGCTTTGTTTGCAAAGGATCACTTTCAAAATTAGGAAGAAGAAAACGCCAATGGGGTTTACGACCTTGAGATTCAAAGTTTTTTTTCTCTTCTGCCGTCAATTTTAATGCTGCACGGTTATAAATAGGAGGCAATTTGCGTGAAAGCTGAATTTTACGACGCCGCTCTAATTCTTCTGCAGTCTCATAACAGGGATAAAGAAGCCCGCGTTGTTTGAGAATTTCCGCAACTTCATCATATCGATTAAATCGCTTAGATTGATAATAAATTGAATCTGGTTGAATACCAAGCCATTCAAGGTCAACAGCAATAGCATCAATATATTCTTGTTTAGAACGTTCAACATCTGTATCATCATAGCGCAAAATAAATTCTCCCTTATACGCTTGCGCATAAAGCCAATTGAAAAGTGCAATACGGATATTGCCAATATGAATATAACCTGTTGGAGAGGGAGCAAAACGAACTTTAACCATAAAATAATACTCAATTTTTATCACGAAAATGATTGACTATGGGATAGCGACGATCGCGTCCGAAATTCTTGTAACTGATTTTTACACCGGGTGCAGATTGTCGTCTTTTATATTCGGCACCATAAAGAAGCTGTTCAACTTTCTCAACAGTTTCTCGTGAATGCCCACGTTTAACAATATCACAAATACTCATGTCATTTTCTACAAGAGATTGTAATATATCATCTAAAATAGGATAAGGGGGAAGAGAATCTTCATCTTTTTGATTTTCTCGCAGTTCTGCAGAAGGCACTTTTTCTATAATATTGGATGAAATGACAATTCCTTCTGGTCCTCTCAAATTGTGCAAGTGATTTTTATTGCGCCATTCAGCTAATGCGTAAACCTGCATTTTATAAATATCTTTAAGAGGATTAAATCCGCCATTCATATCCCCATATAGTGTTGCATATCCTACAGCCATTTCTGACTTATTGCCTGTCGTTACCACCATTGATCCGAATTTATTCGAAAGAGCCATCAAAAGTGTACCGCGTATGCGACTTTGAAGATTTTCTTCTGTTACATCAGAGGGTAACCCTGAAAAAATAGGTGCCATTGTCTTTAAAAAAGCCTCAACAGGTTGTGCAATCGGTATGATTTCATAATGACATCCTAAAAGATCAGCACATTCTTTGGCATCTTTCAATGATTCTTGCGAAGTGAAATGATAAGGCATCATAATGGTGCGAACCCTCTCAGCACCAAGAGCATCCACCGCCATTGCCGCACACAGGGCTGAATCAATTCCTCCTGAAAGACCAAGAATAACATCCTTAAAGCCGTTTTTATTAACGTAATCTTTCAAGCCTAAAACACAAGCTTGATAATCGGCTGCTAATCCATTGAGAAGATTTTCATTAGGACCTAAAACACAGTTCCATCCCGTCGTTGTTCGTTGCCAATGGCTCAAAGCTATCTGCCTTTCAAAGTGTTTCATTTGAAACACTTTTTTGCCTTGCCCATTTAAGGCAAAAGACCCGCCATCAAAAACGAGCTCATCTTGACCACCAACTTGATTAGCATAAATAATTGGTACCCCAGATCGTAGAGCTTGCGTATGAACAACATCTATACGTTTTAAAGTTTTATTACGATAGTAGGGAGATCCGTTAAGGACGAGAATAATTTCCACTCCTTTATCTTTAAGCTCTGTACTCAGAGAGAAATCATTCCATAGATCCTCACAAATGACTATTCCTAATTTGATTCCATGATAAACAATAGGCTCAGGACGTGGACCTGAAGAAAATAAACGCTTTTCATCAAATTCGGCATAATTAGGTAAATCAAACTTTAAGCTTTCAGCAATAACTCGCCCTTCATCAAGAAGCATGAGACCGTTATAAACATTGCCATTACGCCTTAATGGAAGACCAATGACAACTCCTGGTCCGCCTACGGTTATTTTTGCTAAATTTTTAACAGCCTCTTCACATGTTTTTGTAAAAGCAGATTTTAGAACAAGATCTTCTGGTGGATAAGCGCTTATAAAAAGCTCCGATAATAAAACAATGTCAGCTCCCTCTTCTTTAGCCTTTTGATGTGCCATAACAGCTAGAGAAAAATTCCCCTCAATATCACCGACAATAGGATTTAATTGGGCAATTGCTACCCGAAAATCATTTTTCATAAGTCTTTTTATCACTTCATCAGTTTGGCAACCACAACTTTATTTTTAATCATCGGAAATATCGCTTTTTTAAAAATTCTCTTCTGTCATATGACCTAAAACAAAAATTTTAGGCAAATTTTTGCTATCCACCAGCGGCAATTGCTAACGGGTCAGTGGCACGATTTTTTTTAAGGAGTTCCGCAACAAGAAACGCCAATTCTAACGATTGATCTGCATTTAATCGTGGATCACATTGCGTATGATAACGATCAGACAAATCGTCCACAGAAATAGCATGTGCCCCACCGGTACATTCAGTGACATCACGACCTGTCATCTCAATATGAATGCCTCCTGGATAAGTTCCCTCTCCATGATGCACAGCAAAAAAATTCTCGACTTCTTTTAAAACATAATCAAAGGGACGCGTTTTATAACCACTAACAGTAATTGTATTGCCATGCATTGGATCACATGACCATATAACCGCACGCTTCTCGCGTTCAACGGCGCGGATGAGTTTAGGTAGATAACTTTCAACCTTATCATAACCAAAGCGCGTAATAAGGGTAAGCCGACCTGGCTCGTTTTCAGGATTTAGAATATCAATTAATCTTAAAAGCTCATCAGGCTCAATGGAAGGGCCACACTTTAATCCTATAGGATTTTTGATACCACGACAATATTCAACGTGAGCATGGTCAATCTGACGTGTACGGTCTCCAATCCATAACATATGGCCAGATGTTGCATACCAATTTCCTGAAGTTGAATCAATTCGCGTCAAAGCCTCTTCATAACCAAGTAAAAGTGCTTCATGACTGGTATAAAAAGATGTTTCACGCAATGAAGAATGCGTTTTGGATGTAATCCCTATAGAACGCATAAAATCAATTGCTTCAGAAATACGCTCTGCCAATAATTCATAACGTTCCCCCTGCGGACTGTTAGAAACAAAACTCAACATCCATGTGTGAACATTTTCTAAATCAGCATAGCCACCTTGTGAAAAAGCACGCAAGAGATTAAGTGTTGCCGCAGATTGGCGATAAGCCATGGACATCCGTTGCGGATCCGGAATACGAGAATCGGCTCTAAATTCAATGCCATTAATAATATCCCCCCGATAAGCAGGAAGATCAATCCCTTCTTTACTTTCGATATCAGAAGAGCGTGGCTTTGCAAATTGACCAGCAATACGACCAATTTTAACAACAGGCTTAAAACTACCAAAGGTTAAAACAATCGCCATTTGCAAAAATACACGAAAAAAATCACGAATATTATCAGCTTCATGTTCTGCAAAGCTTTCGGCACAATCACCACCTTGCAATAAAAAAGCTTGGCCTTTCGCAACGGCTGCTAATTCATTTTTTAAATCACGTGCTTCACCGGCAAAAACTAAAGGAGGATAGCTTCTCAGTTTTCGTTCAACATTTTCTAACATAGACTTATCCGGATAAGTCGGAACTTGTTTAATTGGCCTTTCTCTCCAAGAGTCAGGCACCCATTCTTTTATCATTATACTCTCTCTAAAGACTAAACTTACAAAACTTACAGCTTGGCATATCAAAAACTTTTCACCAAAATATATGCTGTTTAACTTTCTATTTTCTTCCCATTTTCATATATATAACTTGGTTTATACATCGTTACCAATTCTTCTGCCATCGTTGGATGCACTGCCATCGTTTCATCAAAGATATCCTTCGTTAGCTTACCCTTGAGAGATATCCCTATAAGCTGTGCCATTTCACCAGCATTTTCCCCTAAAATATGAGCGCCCACAACAATACGGCTTTCACCATCAACAATGAGTTTCATAAGCATTTTCTCTGAAATACCAGAAAGAATATTACGCATAGGACGAAAAACTGTACGATAAATTTCAAGACGCTTATAACGCTTTACCGCCTCCTCTTCTGAAAGACCAACCGTTCCAATCTCTGGTTGAGAAAAAACTGCCGTTGTAATTAAATCATAATCAGGTGTTGTGGGAATATTCTCAAATGCTGTCTTAACAAAACACATTGCATCATGAATCGCAACGGGTGTTAATTGAATATGACCTGTTACATCACCAACAGCCCAAATATGGGGGATATTTGTTGTCATTTTCTCATCAACAACAACTGCACCAAATTCATTAACTTCTATACCTACTCTCTCAAGTCCTAAACCAGCAGTATTGGGCATCCGTCCCGTAGCTAACAGAACTTGGTCAGTGCTGATCGTTTGCCCATTTGATAAAACAATATCATAACAGTTTTCGGCAGCCTGTACTTTAGAAATTGTTATGCCATAGAGAATAGAAATCCCTTTTTCAATCATTGCATCGCTGAGCAATTGCCGCAAATCATGATCAAAATTACGAAGGATTAAATCACCGCGATGAAGGAGTATTGTTTTTACACCTAATTCATGAAAAATATTAGCAAATTCAACACCAATATACCCTCCACCAACAATCACTATTGATTTTGGGAGTTGATTAAGGTCAAAAATCTCATTAGAAGTAAGGCAAAATTCACCGCCTTCTATGGACGTATTTGGTGCAAGTTTTGCCCCTGTTGCAATCAAAATTTTTTCTGCACTTACCCGCTCACCCGTGGCAGAAAGCTCTAATGTGTGATCATCTATAAAAGTAGCACGACTTTCATAAATATGCACATTGTTATTTTCTAATCCCTTACGATACAGGCCTTCTAACCTTGATATTTCTTTATTTTTAGCTGCAACCAACTTTTCCCAGCTAAAAATTGGATCCGCATATTCCCACCCAAAACCAACACTTTTCTTAAATTCTCTTACATATTGTGATGCATAAACATAAAGTTTTTTGGGAACGCAACCACGAATAACACAAGTGCCCCCTATACGATATTCCTCTGCTATAGCTACCCGCTTGCCAAGACCTCCAGCAAGCCGTGCTGCACGCACTCCACCAGAACCACTTCCAATAACAAATAAATCAAAATCAAAAGAACCCACGAACTAATCCTTCTCATATATCTACAAACAATAGGCTAAGATCATTTATTATCAAATAAAAGTCTTTTTTCTTTTGAAGAAGCATTTTAAGCAATATTCTTAAAGGGTTTATTCTTATTAAAATATTTAAAACGGCGGGAAAACCGCCGCTATTAAAAAAATCAGAAATTGCCCATTGTTGTTATAATATCAATCAAGTTATTTTTTATTTTCTGAAGATTCTGATTTTATAGGCATATTTGTAGGCATAGTAGAATTATTCAAATTAAGTGTTTCAGACATCTCTTTTTTCACATTTTCTACAAGATCCCGCATAAGAGCAGTACGCCATATATCAAATGCTGAATAAGAATCACGTGCAATATTGGGGACTTCTGTCAAAAACTTTTTACCGGTGTCAGAATTATAAAATGCTGTAATGGCATCAAGCTCTTTTTGAGTAAAATATTTTGCATACACATGAGCAATCTCTTTTTCTAGATCAGAGCGCCTTTTAACTAAAGCAAGCGCTTGTTTATCAACAATATCAGAAATAGCTGTTGCCAAATTCGGATCATCACTGATTAGTTCATTTTTGAAATCATGGACTGCATTTGGTAAAAAGCTATCAAATTGATCCGTTGCATGAATGGATCTGATCGCCTTTCGCGCTGAATCTAAATGTTGATCACTCACACCTTGTGCATAAACCATTCCAACATTCACAACAAAAATAGCAATTGCACTAAAATATACGACAAAACGCTGAAAAGAAAATATTACTTTCATTTAATGATTACCCCGATCGCTAATTATAATTTTAATTCGTTATTCTACCTAAAATCTTTAAGACCCTTTTTTACTGTGCTAACATATCATCATGTAAATGCCTTTTCTAAAAATCAAACGGTTCTAAAACTTTTATTTGCCCATCAGCCATAGCGACAATTGCACGTGAAGCCAACCCCAAAAAAAGGCCATGCTCAACAACACCAGGAATAGCAAGAAGTGCATCCGATAATGGTTTTGGTTGCAAAATGCAGCCCCAAAATGCATCAAGAATAAAATGGCCACCATCTGTTTCAAAAGGATTTTTTCCATTCATTCGCAATGCAATTTTTCCAGAAAGCCCTAAATCATCAGCAACTTTTTCGATGGCTTTGCGTGTTGTATGGATACCAAATGAATTAACTTCAATCGGTAGTGCAAAAGCACCAAGTCTTTTTACTATCTTTGTTTCATCAGCAATGACAAGCATTTCACGGGATGCCGATGCCACAATTTTTTCATACAACAATGCTCCCCCTCCCCCTTTAATGAGCATCATCTGAGGACCAATTTCATCTGCTCCATCAATATCAAGATCCAATTCAGGTATTTCTTCTAAAGTGCTAACAGGAACTCCAAACTTACGACAGAGCTGTTCAGAATGTCGTGAGGTAGCAACACCAGTCACACGTAGACCATCAGCAACACGCTCACCAAGAAGACGAATAAACTCATTGACTGTCGAACCAGATCCGATACCAAGCCGCATACCATCTTCAATAAATTCAAGCGCTCTAACAGCTGCCATTTTTTTTAACTGCTGAACATTCATGAATGACTTTGCCTTCTATCCGTATAAGCAACACTTATCACCCCTATTACCACCGATAATAATGATAATAAAAGATAACCTCTTGACGCAATCTATTTAAATTGACCATCGCTTTTGCTTGAAGAGATGTTACTCGTTATAGAAATATATGATAAGAATAAAATAGAATAATCAACAATTATCTTTTTTATTTCTTTGAGAAGATTTGTTAGCATTTTTCTCATTCAATAAGAATTTTTGATTTATCTTGTTCTATCAATAGGATGCACAAAGATGCACATAGCAATTTTTTTGAAAAAATTAAAATGATCAGATATAAAAATCATCTATTTCTAGAAAACTGTAGATTATTATTTCGTTTCAATGACATTGATAAATTTACCAATCTAAATACCGCAAAATATTATCAGAAAAGTCTTCTATTCTTTTCTGTTTTGTCATCGTCCAGATATGAAGAAAAATGCGATTTAATTATATATTTTTTTGTGCATACCGTCTATGCATATTCCATGGTCTATGAAACCCTAGAGAAGACCAAATAATATCCCCACTTTTGGTCATCATCACGCTTCCTCGTGATAACAATTGTTGAGGGGTAAATATTATTTTTGCCTTCTTGTGACATACTGGATTATGCATCGCAATTGTAAATGTCTGAATGAGAATATCTGCCTCTACGCATTGATCTGTTTCTCTGTGTAAAACGATCACTTTTAATCCATTATCCAATAAGGATGAACAGACATGACGATCACAAATAAATTGTCCGTGCAATGAAGGCCCATACTTTGTTGGTTTAATCATTTCATTCACACGGAATGACTTTTTCCATATGGATGACGTTAATTTAGAAATATGGTAACGATCAATATATAATTTTTTATCATGGATAACACCCACCAGACGCATATTATCTGCAATCATCAGCTGTATAGGTGAATGCATCACACAAATACAAATACCAACCAAAATAAAAAAACTAAAAAAGAGCCTGATAGGTGTTTTGCAAAAAGTCAATCCAACCAAGCCTATACTCAGTAAGATCAACGCAGATAACGGCATAAAACCAGGATTCAAATCAGGAGAAATAGCCTTGATAGCATGTGCAATCTTTATTACAAGATCAACTCCAAACCCCATAATTTGAAGAGGAAGCCATTCGAATCCTCCTAACATTGCAAGAACTGCGATTAATCCAAAGGGAATGACAAAAATTGAGATGACAGGCAAAGCAAAAGCATTACTGATAATGCTCAAAGATGCCATATTAGAAAAATGATAAGCAGCATAAATTCCACTTGCACTCCCTGCAACAAAGGAAGAAGCACACGTTGAAAGAATCGATAAGAAAAAAAAATTCATCACTCCTCCTCCAACATAAGAGGGAGTTGTTTTTCTTTTACGAAAAAATGATCTTCCACTCCACCAATCAAAAAAAGCGATCAAAGCAGCAGTCGCAGAAAAGGACATTTGAAAGCTAGGACCTAATATTTCATGGGGTGTCATCGCCAGAGTTATCAACCCTGCAATGGAAAAATTGCGCATTGTTATAGCAGAGCGATTACACAATATAGCAACCAACATAACAGCAATCATCACAAAACTTCTTTGCGCTGATATTGCTAAGCCCGACAATAACAAATAAAAAGCTGTTATCATAAACGCAACGATAGCAGCAAACTTTTTACTGGAATAATAGGAAGAAAAAACTGGAAAAAATGCTAAAAAACTACGGATACTCAAAAGAACTATGCCGCTTAACAACGCCATATGTAAACCTGATATTGATAAAATATGGGCTAATCCAGCTGTACGTAATGCTTCATTTGTCTCATTTGAAATACCAGCACGCTGCCCTGTTATGAGGGCAGCTGCAACACTCCCCTTTTCTCCTTCAAGGGCTATACGGATTCTTTGTGTCATCTTCGTGCGTAAATTTTCAATTTTCTGTAGAATGATAGCGAATATCCCATCAGGCTGAGAAACGGATATTTTTCTTGGTTTTCCTAAATAAACGCCTTGTGCCCCAATTCTTTTAAAGTAATTATGAAAACTAAAATCGTAGCCTCCTGGACGCACCGGCCCAGAGAATGCACGCATCTTCACTTTTCCATGCAGTCCATCACCAATCGCTAAGCCAGATGGCAAATATTTTGCCGATAAACGAACACGATGAAGACTATGGCGTAATATGGGCTTTTCTGTACTCAAAATATCCAAAACTAAACGAAATCCTCCTTTGGCACCTAACTCAATAGAAACAATTCTTCCCGTCAATGTAGTGACAATGTCACTGCCTAACATGGGTGTTGCAATACGCCACGTTTCTATTTTTGCCGCTAAAGTACCCAATATAATACAAAACAGAAATCCCACGGGAATCCATATTTTTGGATAAAAACGTGCACCATAGAATATTCCCAGAAAAATACTGACCAATGCCCCCAATTGTCCCCAACTTGGTTCCCACTCTAAATGAAAATAGAAAATGATTCCTAGGGCAAAAAAGACTAAAATCAGCGAAAAAAGGATACCAAAAGCAACCTCTTTATTAATACAATCTTCTAACCATTTGCGAAAAAAAATGATTACTTCTTTTAAGAGTGTCAATAAAAAAAGTTTTTGTTGGTTATAGCTACCGTTCTTTGCATCATCATATCTAGAAAAAACACTCTGCCCTATCTGACATGGCTTTTTTCTTTCTGTAACAGATTTTTCGGATAAACCCTCTTTACTTTTATAAAACATCAGTCCCCCACTTTAACTCGCAATACGGCTATTGCACGCCCCATCACTTATGCTAACATAACCTTTCTATAAAGTTCCATAAGTAATATCTCAATTTAAAGGAAAATATTCGTGTCTGTTATTACCCGTTTTGCCCCTTCACCCACAGGTTTCCTTCATATTGGTGGCGCTCGTACTGCTCTTTTTAATTGGCTTTATGCAAAACATACCGGTGGAAAAATGCTTCTACGAATTGAAGATACAGACCGGGAACGTTCAACAGAAGCAGCTGTAAAAGCCATAATAGATGGCTTGCACTGGATGGGTCTTAACTATGATGGCGCCCCTATTTCGCAATTTGAACGTGCAGAACGTCACCGCCAAATCGCCGAGCAGTTGGTCAAGAATGGCAAAGCATATTATTGTTATGCTTCACCTGAAGAATTAGCTGAAATGCGTGAAAAAGCCCGTACAGAAAGGCGCCCGCCCCGTTATGATGGACGTTGGCGGGACCGTGATCGTTCTGAAGCTCCTAAAGGTGTTAAGCCTGTTATTCGCATTAAAGCCCCTCAAGAGGGAGAAACCATAGTACATGATCTTGTTCAAGGTGATGTTCGTTTTCCTAATAAAGATCTTGATGACTTTATTATTTTGCGTTCTGATGGTTCGCCTACCTATATGCATGCTGTTGTCGTTGATGATCATGATATGGGCATCACACATATCATACGTGGAGACGATCATCTTACCAATGCAGCCCGACAAATAATCATCTTTAAAGCAATGGGATGGGATATTCCTGTTATGGCACATATTCCTCTTATACACGGTGAAAACGGCGCAAAATTATCAAAGCGGCATGGGGCGCTCGGTGTTGATGCTTACCGAACCATGGGATATCTTCCTGCTGCTTTGCGCAATTACCTTGTCCGTTTAGGGTGGAGTCACGGGGATGACGAACTTATATCACTTGAAGATATGATTTCTTGGTTTGATATTGAGGATATTAACAAAGGTGCTGCTCGTTTTGATCTCAAAAAGCTCGATTCCATTAACGGACACTATATGCGCATGAGCAATGATCAAGAACTTTTTGATGCCGCTCTTGATATTCTACCAGAAACCGATAAGGGAGCACAAACCATTGAAAGACTTGATGAAAAACGCCGTGTTCAATTTTTAAAAGCAATCCCACATTTGAAAGAACGTTCAAAAACACTGTGCGAGCTGATTGATAATGCCGCCTTCATTTTTACGCAACGACCATTACAGCTTGATGAAAAAGCACAAATGCTCTTAGATAAAAATGGACGAACCATTTTAAACGCTCTTTATCTTGCCCTGAAAGCTTGCCCCTCTTGGGATACAAAAGCTTTAGATGAAACTCTTCGCTCTTATGCCCAAACAGAAAATCTTAAATTTGGATCTATCGCCCAACCACTTCGCGCAGCTCTTACAGGACGCGCAACATCGCCAGGAGTTTTAGATATTCTTATTTTATTAGGACGCGATGAATGCCTTCATCGTATCAAAGACCAACTTATCAAAAAAATATACTCATGATATGTACTGAATAGATCTCCTCAAATAGATCTCTATACAAATATTTCAACGCAATCTAAAAGAGTTTTTTATGTTATATCATTGAAATACAATTTGTATTGAGTAATAATGATCGCTAAGGAAATATTTTAGATTGCATGTACTCACTTTTAGAGGCAATCTGCCCTTAGTATAAGTAAGAAAAGCTTCAGTTATTGTATATCTCCTACTCTGATGAAGCAGAGTCTTAATTTTTAGAAGCGAAGGATCTGAAAGGAATACCGAATGTCTGAGAATAACGCACATCTTATTGTGAATGATAAAAAAGTAGAACTTCCCCTGCGTAAAGGCACAAGTGGACCTGAAGTCATCGAAATTGCTTCTCTCTACAAAAAAACCGATATTTTTACTTATGATCCTGGTTTTACTTCAACAGCTTCTTGTGAATCAAAAATTACTTATATTGATGGTGATAAAGGCATATTGCTTTATCGTGGTTATCCTATCGACCAATTGGCTGAAAAAGGAGACTTTCTCGAAAGTTGTTATCTTCTCCTTTATGGTGAACTCCCAACACAGAAAGAAAAAAACGACTTTGATCGATGTATTATGCAACATACCATGGTCCACGAGCAGTTTTCACGTTTCTTCCACGGCTTCCGTCGTGACTCTCATCCCATGGCCGTCATGGTTGCCTGCCTTGGCGCTATGTCTGCGTTCTATCACGACTCTATTGATATTACAGATCCTCACCAGAGAATGATTGCTTCTGTACGTCTTATCTCAAAAGTTCCAACGCTTGCTGCTATGGCCTATAAATACAGTATCGGACAAGCCTTTGTTTATCCACGCAATGATCTTAGTTATGCTGCAAATTTCCTCCATATGTGTTTTGCTGTTCCTTGTGAAGAATATAAAATAAATCCAGTGCTTGCCCGAGCGATGGATCAAATCTTTATCCTTCATGCAGATCATGAACAAAATGCTTCTACATCTACAGTGCGTCTTGCTGGATCCTCAGGTGCTAATCCGTTTGCCTGTATTGCAGCAGGTGTTGCATGCCTTTGGGGACCAGCACATGGTGGTGCCAATGAAGCATGTCTAAAAATGCTACAAGAAATAGGTTCTATTAAAAGAATTCCTGAATTTATTGCACGTGCAAAAGATAAAAATGATCCTTTCCGCCTTATGGGCTTTGGGCATCGTGTCTATAAAAATTATGATCCACGTGCAAAAATCATGCAAAAAACTTGTCATGAAGTTTTAAAAGAACTCAACATTCAAGATGACCCGCTTCTTGATATTGCAATAGAGCTTGAAAAAATTGCTTTAAGTGATGAATATTTTATTGAGAAAAAGCTTTATCCCAATGTTGATTTTTATTCCGGCATTACATTAAAAGCTTTAGGTTTTCCAACCGAAATGTTTACTGTTCTTTTTGCATTAGCACGCAGTGTTGGGTGGGTGGCACAATGGAAAGAAATGATTGAAGACCCTGCCCAAAAAATTGGTCGTCCTCGACAACTTTACACAGGTTATGCTATGCGTGACTATGTTCCTATAGATGAACGTGTAAATTAAAGAGATAAATCAATCAATAAAGCTTCAGTTTACTGAGGCTTTATTGAAAGTGATCAAAAAGCATCCTTTAAGGATTTTTATAAAACCTCATTTTAAAGCTCTTTCTCGCCAGAGAACATCATTATAAAAATTTACGAAAAAATTCTAAATTTTGGCTCTGTCAATAAATTGATAATACTCTTTTGAAAATTAGCTACACATTTAGTAAAAAAAATTGAAAATTTTACCCTATAATTCTCATTATTTTCAATGAAGCGTATTTTCTATGATTCCCTCATATTTAAAACCTTTATTACATATTAAAACTTAGCAATGTCAGAATTTTTCTTTCTATCTTCTTCAAATACAGTAGATTAGAATGAAAATGAAATGCACTCTTAAAATTTGCTATGCAAAATGACTCTTTCTATAAGAATAGCTATAAAGATCAACTTATTATAATGATTATATCCTATACAGGCATTCATCTTAAACATCATCGGCTAAAATCAAACTTCTTAGAAGAAAATCTTCACAATTGTTAGAAAATAAATTTATTTTGACATTCTGCATTTCATATAAAAAGTGGAAATAATAATATTTTATCCTGTTAAGGACTAAAATTTTCTTTGTATTTAAATTAATAGTTTTTCTTTTAAAGATAATTTACTGATTTTTAAATAAAATTATTAAAATTCATTATATAAGCGATAAGAGGTTTACTTCTTTCCTGTATTTTCTATTCCCATGCTTGATAAAAATAAATTATTTTTTTGATAATAATATCCAGCATAATGAAAACAACTCAATTTTTTACATTGCTCCCAAAGAGCTTAAAGATTATAAAAATGCATAATGGTTTCATATTTGCCAGCTTATCTAATAGGAGAACATAATGAAATTATTAGTAGGAGCTCTTATAATAAGCGCAACACTGTTTACTCTAACGGCCAATTCTCAAACGCTGAAAATTGCAAGTGATGCTTCTTATCCGCCATTTAGTTATATTGACTCAAATAACGAACTTCAAGGGTTTGATATTGATATAGCTTATGCACTTTGTAAAAAAATGAATATTGAATGCACTATCGTCATGCAAGACTTCGAGGGAATGATTCCCGGACTTATTGCCAAAAAATACGATGCTATCGTTTCTTCCCTTTCTCCTACAAAAGAGCGCTTACAAAAAATTGATTTTACAGATCCTTACTACAATACAGTACTCGCTGTTATTGTTAGCAAAAATTCGGGAATTAAAGAGATCTCAACACAAAGCTTTAAAGGTAAAAATCTTGGTGTACAATCAAATACAACACAGGCTTCATATTCAGAAGACCATTATGCCTCTGGAGAAGTGAATATCAAACTTTATCCTACAGCAATAGAAGTTACTCGTGACCTTTTAAGCCATCGGCTTGATATAATCATCTTTGATAAATTAAAAGCATTAAATTGGCTTGAAAATGAAGGAAAGGATTGCTGCGAGCTTCTAGGAACTTTAGAAGAAACAAAATTTCCTATTGCAATTGCACTCCGTCAAAATAATACTGATCTTAAAAATAAGTTCAATAAAGCAATAGAAGAAATCCGCGCCGATGGAACCTATGATGAAATTATGAGAAAGTATTTTGCATTCGATATCGATTAAATATCACTATGAATTAAACTTGAAGCTTTATATTTTAAGGAATATTTTCAAACTCTTTGTTGAACATGCAAGTATGATTGAAAACCCAGTATTTTTATAAGAAAAATTTATATTTATAAAAAGTTAATTTTTAATTGTTTCTCGATATTTAAACCTTTCATGGAATCTAATAATAATTGAGATTGTATTTTTATTTTATAAAAATCTAATTTTTTCTTCATGTTCAAATTGAATAGCCTTATTTTGCAAGAAAATTTCTCGATTTTTATTTATGAGATAATGCAAAGCACTCATTTTATGAAAATTAAGCCATCATAAAAGCAATAAGATATTCATTTTCTTTAAATCAATAAAAAAGATAATTTTTTGATAATAATCTGCAACATAATGATCTAAAATAAACGCCGATAAATTTTTGCATTGCTCCCAAAAAGCTTACAGATTATAAAACGTGACGATTTCATATTTGCCCGCTTATCCAATAGGAGAATATCATGAAACTATTAGCTGGAGCTCTTATAATAAGCGCCGCGCTATTCGCCCAATTGGCTGATGCGAAAACATTAAAAATTGCGAGTGAAGGCACCTATCCTCCTTTTAGTTATATTGATTCAAATAACAAACTGCAGGGATTTGATATTGATATATCTTATGCACTTTGTAAAAAAATGAATGTTGAGTGTACTATTGTCACGCAAGATTTCGAGGGAATGATCCCCGGACTTATTGCAAAAAAATATGACGCTATTGTTGCTTCTCTCTCTCATACGCAAGAGCGTTTACAAAAAATTGACTTTACAGATCCTTACTATGACACAGCACTGGCTGTCATTGTTACTAAAGATTCAGGAATTAAGGAACTCTCAACACAAAGCTTTAGAGGTAAAAATCTTGGTGTGCAATCCAATACAACACAAGCTTTGTATGCGGAAGATCATTATGCCTCTAAAGAGGTAAAAATCAAACTCTATCCTTCCACAATAGAAATGAATCGTGACCTCTTAAATCATCGACTTGATATGATTATTGTTGATAAATTAGAAGCGTTAAATTGGCTTAAAAATGAAGGAAAAGATTGCTGTTTCCTCCTAGGAACTCTGGAAGAAACAAAGTTTCCTGTTGCAATTGCAATCCGTCAAAATAATAATGATCTTAAAAATAAGTTCAATGAAGCAATAAAAGAAATCCGTTTGGATGGAACTTATGAGAAAATTATGAGAAAATATTTTACAAATGATGTTTATTAAATATCAATGTGATATTTAAATGCAACCTACTGTCTATTTCTAAAAAACATTATCTAACTCTTTCATGAGGAACACAAGAATGATTGAAAATTTAGCATTGCTATCATTTAGCAATGGTGGATGGGGAGCGGTTATACTTTCCAGTGCAGGAATGACATTGTCATTGGCGTTGTGCTGTGGTCTTCTAGGGCTTCCCTTAGGTCTTCTCAATGCAGTAATGATTCGATCCAATATTAAGATAGCTAAAGCTCTAGCACGTCTCTTTTCAACGGTATTTCGTGGATTACCAGAGCTTTTAACTCTGTTTTTAGTTTACTATGGATTACAAAACCTTATTCAAAATGCCTTTGACTATTTTAATCTTGAAATCATGTTCAGCATCAATGCTTTTGTTGCTGGTGTCCTTGCACTCAGTCTGGTTTTTGCAGCTTTCTCTTGTGAAGTTTGGCTTGGAGCATTTAATATTTTTGATAAAGGTCAATATGAAGCTGCCAAAGCTTTAGGCCTTTCACGATCAACCACATTTTTTCGTATTGTCTTCCCTCAGCTCATCCGAAATGCCTTACCAGGACTTTCTAATAATTGGCTTACTTTACTGAAAGATACATCCCTCGTTTCAACTATCGCGCTTGTTGACCTCATGCGACAAACGAATTTAGCTGTCGCGGCAACCAATAAACCCATGCTATTTTATCTTGTAGCATGCTTACTCTATTTATTATTTTCAGCGTTTTTTTCTACAATATTACGCTATGTGGAAACATACACTCAAATAGGCTATAAAAAGGTGCTAGGTTAATGATTCCGGAGTGGCTTTATTTCCTTTTTAATCCTGATCTTTTAAGCCGTTATGGCCCCAAATTTGTTGATGGCTTTATTGTTACTGTTGAGCTTGTTTCTATTTCTTGTTCTCTTGGTTTTTTCCTTGGTATGCTTATCGCTTTTGCGCGTTTATCAAAGAATACGTTTTTACAATATTTCGCAAATGCTTATGTCTATTTTTTTCGCGGCTCTCCTTTGTTAGCCCAACTCTTCCTTTTTTATTATGGGCTTGGTTCAATGAACAATTTTTGGCAACAGGTTGGTCTATGGTGGTTTTTTCAAAACGCGTGGTATTGTTGTCTTTTTATTTTTACACTCAATTCTGCTGCCTATCAATCTGAGATCTTTAAAGGAAGTTTTTTATCCGTAACAACTGGGCAACGTGAAGCATCAAAAGCTTTAGGTTTAAGCAACTCTGTCACATTTTTTAAAGTTATTCTTCCACAAGCAATGATTATAGCATTACGCCCTCTAGGCAATGAGTTGATTTTAATGATTAAATCCAGTGCCATTGCCTCACTTATTACTGTTTATGATTTAATGGGGATTGCTAAACTCACTTATTCACGTACATTCGATTTTCAAGTTTACGTTTGGGCAGCCCTTATCTATCTTTTTATTGTTGAACTCATTCATCGTTTTATTGTTTTTATCGAACATCGCCTTACTCGATATTTACGATAAATAAATGATCATAAAAGAACTTTACCAAATCAAAATGTTGAATTAATAAATTCATTCATCAATGAAAGAATAAAACAAGATGAATTTGAAAAATAATCAATCGATCTCTCCCAATAAAAACCCTGTGATCTCCATTCGAAACCTCAATAAATGGTACGGAAACTTTCAGGTTCTACATGATATCAACTTTGATGTTCAAACTGGTGAACATATCGTTATTTGTGGCCCATCCGGATCTGGAAAATCAACGTTAATTCGTTGTATTAATCAATTAGAACAAGCACAAAAAGGTTCGATCCGTATCCATAACGTTGATATCCATACCGCCCCTGTACAACAGCAAAAAAATGTTCTCCGTAAGATAGGAATGGTCTTTCAGAACTTTAATTTATTCCCCCACATGAGCGTTATACAAAATTGTATTTTAGCCCCTATGACAGTTCAAGGTCTTTCCAAACAACAAGCAAAAGAACGAGCAATTCATTACTTAACGCATGTCGGTATTGAAAAACACTGTGAAAAATATCCTTTACAACTCTCTGGTGGGCAACAACAGCGTGTTGCGATTGCCCGTGCACTTTGTATGGAACCTGAAGTAATGCTTTTTGACGAACCAACCTCTGCTCTTGATCCAGAAAGTGTAGGAGAAGTTTTGCAAGTAATGGCTCAATTAGCAGATACAGGAATCACAATGCTTTGTGTTACTCATGAAATGGACTTCGCACGGAAAGTCTCAGAAAGAATACTCTTTCTAGAAAACGGAAAAATTGTTGAAGATACAGCATCTGAAAAATTTTTTACCAATCCTAAAAGCCAACGTGCTTGTGAATTTCTTGCTAAAATTAAATATTAATCATTAAAATATTGCTTTATTTATACAATTTTATTCCTACTTTTTAAAAGAGTGATAATTGTTTGTGCGCCAACAACCCCCGATGGTACTTCAGTTTTCATTTTCTGTTCTACCATCTCAAAGGAATCAAGTTGTGCCTGTCGCAATAAAGGATTAGCCAAAAGTTGTTCTACCTGTCTTGCTAACATGCCAGGACGGATTAATTCATTCAAATATTCCGAAACAATAGGCTTATCAGCAATAATATTCGGAAGAGCAGCGCTCCATAACATCATTTTAGGAAAAATAAATAATTTAGAAAAGAAATCAAGTTTATAGCAAAGAACCATAGGAACTTTTGCTAAGGCTAATTCAAGTGAAACAGTTCCATGTGCAGCAAGAGCAACATCTGCTTGTGCAAAAGCACGCCATTTTTCATCTTCACCAACTACAATTTCTATCTTGCTTTTCCAGCCCTGCACAAAGTCCCGGATTCTATCTACCAAATGAGGTAAGGTTGGTAAAATAATACGTAAATGAGGAATACGTTGTACAAGAATCTCTACTGTTTCTCGAAAAATAGGCATTAAAGAACGAATTTCTGAATTGCGCGATCCTGGCAAAATAACTAATGTAGGCGATAATGCTTGTGTATCGATCAAATTTCTTTGTTCTAATTGGCTTTTTTTTTCTGACTGAATTCTCAAAAGGGGAGGATATGTCAAAAGACGATGTCCAACATAAGTCGTGGCAGGGCCTCCCAAATCTTGCATAATCTTTTCTTCAAAAGGAAAAACCGCTAAAACATGATCAACAAATCCACACATAGCTTTTGCACGCTCTGGCCTCCATGCCCAAACGGTTGGTGCAATATATTTAATGATAGGAATAGAAGGCGCTAAAGCACGTACCTTTTTTGCAATACGATGCGTGAAATCAGGACTATCAATAATAATTAAACAATCAGGTTGTTCTTGTGCAATAAATTTGGATAAATTGCGAATGTGTAGCAACAACAACGGTAGTTTTTTCAACACCTCCTTTAAACCTATTAAAGCAATATCATGGGAATCAAAAAAGCTTTTTAAGCCTAATGCCTTTAAATGGCTCCCCCCAACACCAATCAAATGAATATTGCATCCTATCTGTTGTGATAAACAAGAAATTAGATCGGCCCCAAGTAAATCACCAGATTCCTCACCTGAAACCACTGCAATCTTTAAGAAACAATTATTCATGACCAAACTTCTCAAATGTCTCTATAAATAGAGAATATTTGTTGGCTTTTTCTATTGTTGTTTTCACTGATAATATTAGACTTCTATTTGCCTCCACCGCAACACCAGATAAACCACTCTTTGCAATATTCATTATTGTCGCGGGACCAATTGATGGCAAATCAACGCGATTATCCTGTTGTGGTTTTGCACATTTTACAAGAACACCACCCTTAGAGGGAATTTGCCCTCTTTCTCGCATTTCACAAACACGCCACAACATATTATCAGTTCCCTCAGCGCCCTCCAAAGCAACCACCCTTCCCTGAACAACAACAACGGCTTGTCCAATATCCAATTGACCTAAAAGTTTTGCTGCTTCTGCTGCTAAAAAAATATCTTTTTTCTCTTTTGGCGTAGCACGCCGTATTGTTAAATTAAATGCTATGGGAGCTAAAAGATCTGGTACTATTTCATGGGCACCGATAACACAAAAACCATACGCTTCAATAATCCGTATAAAAGCTTTTAATAACGCATCATCTCCCTTCCTCAAAGCTCCGATTAACTTAGGCAGAGCTAAAAATGTTGTCCAGTCCAGTCGCAATTGTTTAAGAAGTGGTCGCTTTTTCACACCACCTGCCAAAACAACATTATAAACTCCAACCTCTTTTAAGATTTTAACGAGTTGTGCTAACTCTACAATTGATAGCTCGCAATGCTCATAACGATAAAGAATAGAATCTGCTTCACCACGCAAAAGTACAAGAAAAGGATTTTGCCCATTCTTCTCAAGAACCTGCGCAACAGTAATCGGTAGAACACCATTTCCTGCTATAACGGCAGTACGGCCGGAAAGAAAATTTCTGGCACCGTAAATAGGCATTTTTAATCCTTATGTTCTTTTATTCTATTATCTTCAAATTTTGGTGTACAATAAAAACGCTTTCCTTCTTCTTTAATAAAATTAACAACTTCAGAAACAGACTGAGAAGAAGAATAAAAAGAAGCAACATCACTAACACGCTCTTTAAATGGTTTGCTATGATCAAAAAGCATCGCAACCGCATGACGTAGTGCGTGAATATCCTGACGCCCAAGGCCTGCACGCTTCATGCCAATAATATTAAGTCCGGCAAGTTTTGCCTGCACACCAACAGCTGTTCCATAAGGAATCAGATCACCAACTAGTGCAGATACACCGCCAATAAATGCATGATGTCCAACACGAACAAATTGATGAACAGCAGCTCCACCCCCGATAATCACATAATCACCAACAGTAACATGACCAGCAATCATTACGTTATTGGCAAATGTTACATGATTGCCTACATGACAATCGTGAGCGATATGCGCATAACAAAAAAATTGGCAATTATCACCAACAACTGTCATTCCTACACTCGAATCGGAACCCCTATGCATTGTTACACCTTCACGAATCGTACAATTCTTACCAATAAAAAGAGTCGTAGCCCCTCCTTTATGTTTATTATTTTGCGGTTCAGCTCCCAAAACTGCATGAGAAAATACTTTACTCTTAGCTCCTAAAGTCGTCTTTCCCATTATTACAACATGACTTGTCAAACTACATTCATCACCAATAACAGCCTCTGAACTAATATGGCAAAACGGCCCAACGCATACATTCTCACCAAGCTGCGCTCCCTTCTCCACAAGAGCAGTTGGATGGATTTTCGTACCGGACATTTTTAAATTCCTATCAAATATCGTTTATTCTTTTTCAACAATCATCGCAGCAATTTCTGCTTCAGCGACGCGGACATCTTCTACTTTTGCAACACATGAAAAACGTCTCATACCAGATCTTTTTTTCAAAAGCTGAACATGAATCTTGAGCTGATCACCAGGCATAACCGGCTTACGAAATTTCGCATTATCAACCGTCATAAGGTAAACTAAATTTGTTTGCTTATTGCCTAAATTTAAAAGTGCTATTGCTCCTGCCGTTTGTGCCATAGCTTCTAAAATCAAAACTCCAGGCATAACAGGCTTTGAGGGAAAATGTCCTGTAAAATGTGGCTCGTTAATCGTTATATTTTTAATACCAATCGCTTCTTGTTCACCATCAATATCAACGATACGATCAATTAATAAAAATGGATAACGGTGCGGTAATATTGATAATAGTTTTTCAATATCGACAGCCTCTAAGTTTTTAGTTTTTTCACTGCTGATCATATCAGCGTTTCTCCTTTTTAACTTTTCCCATACTGCGCAACGCCGCTACTTCACGAAACCATTGTTTAAATGGTCGCGCTGGACTACCTCCCCATTTTTCGCCATCCGGAATGTCATTCATAACACCACTACGAGCAGCAATCTGAACAGATTTACCTATTATGATGTGATCAGCTACTCCCACACTTCCACCAAGCTGAGACATATCCCCTATAGATGTACTTCCCGCAATGCCACATTGAGCGGCAATAAGACAATAGCGACCAATTTTTACATTGTGGGCAATTTGTACAAGATTATCAATCTTGCTTCCTTCACCAATAACAGTATCTTGAAATGTTCCACGATCAATTGTCGTGTTCGCACCAACTTCTACACCATCCTCAATAATAACGCGACCAAGCTGTGGAATTTTCTCGATTCCAGAAACGCCCCCAACATAACCAAAACCATCTTGCCCAATGCAAACACCAGGATAAAGCTGAACCTTATCACCTATTATAGAACACTGAACTGTTACCTTAGGAGCAATATAGCAGTCACATCCAATACGGCAATTTTCACCGATAACAGCTGTGGATGAGATAAGAGTTCCTGCACCAATCTCAACATTTTTACCAATAACAGCTCCCGCTTCAATACACACATCATGCGCCAACTTAGCCGTTGGATGAATATGCGCATGCGATGAAATCCCCTTCTTCCCCAACCAAGGTATTGGCTTAACAGAATCTGGAAACAAAATACGACCAATCTGAGCAAAGTCACGCTGTGGTGTGGATGTCACCAAAATTGCCATAGTTTCGGGAACTTTAAAAACAATCTCATTCGTACACAAAACAGCAACAGCAGAACTATCCAGCAAAGCATCAGAAAACTTCCGATGCTCTACAAAAACAAGCGAACCCTCCACAGCACTCTCAAGTGAAGAAAGAGTATTGATAACTTTATGAGAAAACTCTGGATTAAGAAGCTTTGCACCCGTCAACTCAGCAGCATTTGCAACTGTCAATCGTCGGGACGGCGTAAAAAAAAATGTATCCGCCATCAAAACACTTTCTCTCCCAGCTTAAGCTATTCTCTTCAAGTTTTTCCTTCTTAAAATCGCTCAAATCAGAACTTTGTAGAAATACCAAAGTTTAATTGCTGCACACGATCCCCCTCCTGCTTCATTATTGGCCAAGCATAATCAAAACGCAAAGGACCAAACGGAGAATCCCACATCAAACTCACACCTGCAGATGAGCGCCAAGCACTTTTGGTATTGGTAACAGGCGGCTCACCTTTAAAAACTGCCTTATAATTATTACCATAAAGCGTGGCAATATCCGCAAATAAAGCACCGCGCAACCCAAATCCTTCAGGCACAACAGGAATAGGAAACTGTACTTCAGCAGTCGCATTCATATATGTTGTTCCCCCTAAGAAATAAACTTCACCCTTATTGGAAACCTGACGTGGGCCTATCCCATTATATTTGAACCCTCTGATTATATCAGTATTCGCCTTAAACATATCGAAAATACGAACACCATCTCGGCCCATTCCGTGGATATAACCACCCCCAAAGGAAAGCAAACCAACGATATCCTTCTGGTCAGAAAGAGTCTTGTACATCATCGCCTTACCCGTGGTCTTCAAGAACTTTGCACTCCCACCAAGCCCTGCATATTCCTGAAGCAGATGCACATACCACCCATCATGGGGGGATCTCATATCATCAATCGTATTATAGGTGAAACCATAACTAATTGATGAACGTTTCCAAGGGCTGTGTTTTGCAGCTTGAA
The DNA here is from genome assembly GCF_042196525.1 of Bartonella sp. AC62GZZY. NCBI lineage: Bacteria > Pseudomonadati > Pseudomonadota > Alphaproteobacteria > Hyphomicrobiales > Bartonellaceae > Bartonella > Bartonella sp. AC62GZZY. The sequence goes on along the minus strand of NZ_JBHIQN010000007.1, from coordinate 32,699 downwards.
CAATCGCACCAGAATATTTCCCATATAATTCTATTATGTCACTCTCTTTGTCAAAATCATACTCTCCGCCAAAATCATATTCTTCCTGCACATAAGAATAAGCTACATTAGCAGATAATTGATTATTAATAGGTAACGAAAACCGCAGTGATCCACCTGTCTGCCGTACATCATAGGCTTTATCAGCACGATAAGTACTACGAAAAACATCAACGCCAGCAGATAAACGATACCCTAAGAAATAAGGATCAACAAATGATAAATTATAATTACGAGATTTTTCTTGCCCCGCACCTAATCCTAAACGAACATATTGACCACGTCCCCCAAGATTACGTTCAGTAACAGAAACTTCAAGTGACATACCAGGACTTGTTCCCCCCGTTGTATACCCCCCTGAAAGAGAGAGATCTCCTGTTGAGGCTTCAACGACATCTATCACCAAAACAACTTGGTCAGATTGCTCGGTAGGAACCATTGAAATATTAACGGCTTTGAAAAAACCTAAACTTTCTAGACGACGTTTTGCCCGCTGTAATAAAGTTTGATTGTAGGCATCTCCTTCATTCAAATCAATCTCACGACGAATGACATAATCACGCGTTTTCTCATTACCACGTATATCAATACGCTGAATATAAGCACGTGTACCCTGTTCAATATTATATAAAATTGAAATTGTATGATTTGCTAAATTACGATTTCCCCGCGGTTCAACTTTAGCAAAAGCATATCCCGAATCAGCAACTTTGTTATTAATAGTTGCAACAGACTGTTCAATATCTTCTGCACTATAAACATTACCTGGCTGGGTTTTAAGCATCCTTTTTACAGATTGAACGTCAATTCCATCAACATCACTTTCAACTTGAATATCACTAATTTTATAACGCGCCCCTTCATCAAGAACAAAAGAAATTTTATACGTATTGCTTGCTGCATCAAAAGTTGCTTTAGAAGAGACTACACGAAAATCTGCATAACCACGGTTATAATAAAAGCGACGTAAAGCTTCTTCATCAACAGCGAGGCGCTCTTCACTATAAACATCACCTCCCAACAACTTCGAAAAAATTCCTGAAGTTTTTGTTGAAATCACATCACGCAAACGGCGACTTCCAAAGACATTATTGCCCTTAAAAGTGATATCACCAATCTTTGTTTTTTTCCCTTCAACGACATTAAATACCACATTAACCCGCCCTTTTCCAAGGTTAATCGTTTGAACGTTAACAGTGATATTATTACGACCAAGAGTTTTATAAGCCTCACGAATTGTATTTATATCAGCAGAAAGCTTAGCAGAATTAAAAGGCTCATTTGGTTTTAAAGAAATAAACCGCTTAAGATCTGGGTCTTTAAAAGATTTATTTCCTTGAAACAATATTTGATTGACAACCTCATATTCTTTTACGAATACAACCAATTTATCACCCACCGGATTTATTTTAACATCATAAAATAAACCCAATTCGAAAAGGTTCTTCACAGCACTATCAACATCACCACTGGAAACACCTTGCCCAACCTTAATCCCCATATTGTCTCGAATCGCCTGAGAACTTACAAACTTATTCCCACGAACCTCAATAGAGCGGACTACAGACGCTTGTATTTCTCCGACCGCAGCAATTGACATAAAAACCGTTGCAGGGGCAATCATCCCCATCTTTAACACCAATACAGATGCTGCATTTAAAAACTTTGAATTCGTAGTCATTGGCTTTTTTACCTTACTCTCGTTCTTTGGACATGATGCCTTAAAAAGCTAACTGCCATAACAACCTTTTTACAGCGAGACTTTTCATTCCTTAATTACTCATTATAATGTACAACGCCACAACATTTTGTAGACATGGTAAACAACCTTCAATTTGTTTTTGCTATTATTACTTAATTTATAAAGCATTTTCCATAATTTAATTAGCTAAACCAACAAAAATAATCATTAAAAAAGACAAAGATCATAAAAAGGAGAAGAATGGAAAAACCTAAACGAAAAAAGATTCCCTGAATTTTAGCAGATATTTTCCTCCCAGTAATGACCTCAATGACATGCAATAAAAGATGCCCACCGTCAAGCGGTAGAATCGGAAAAAGGTTAATAAGCCCAACACTTATTGAAAGAAAAGCTGCCAAATTCAACAAAGAGATAAAACCTGTCTCGCTCACTTTCCAAGCAATTTTAACGGTTTTAGAAGGTCCACTTAGCCGACAATGATCCTCTTTGCCTCCTATTAAACGACTCATAAAAAGAACAGTTTGAGTGGCGATAAACACAGTACGGTCTGACGCTTTTCTTACAGCTGTTACAAAACCATAGCGAATATGTTTTATATAAGTTGGATCTAAATGTGCAGGATTATTTAAATCAACAGGAACACCTACACCTATCATAGCACTTCGTGTTCGATTACCAAATCCATCATCTCGCTCAACGACTTTTGGGGTAATCATCGTTGTAAAGACTCGCCCCATGCGTTCTATTTTAAACTCTATGGGTTCTCTTCCGTGAAAAGCTACATAATTCATCAAATCTTCAAAGCTTTCAACCCGTCGTCCATCCATTTCAACAAAACGATCACCTAATTCCAAACCGGATTGAAGAGCAGGGCTATCTTTTACCAAAGAACCAACAACGGGCTCAATGGCTACACGACCATAGATAAAGAAAAAAAATGTTAGAATAACAACAGTAAAAAGAGCATTGAAGAAAGGACCGGCAAAAACAGTTGCTGCTTTTTTCCAAGCATGCGCACTAGCAAATGAACCATCAACAATCAGAGATGATTGGGATGATTCCGTATCGATTTTTTCCTCATCCCCAACAAATTTTACATAACCTCCTAAGGGGATAAGTGCTAAACGCCACTTCGTGCCATGCTTATCTGTATAACTCGCTATTTCTGGTCCAAATCCAAGCGAAAAAATTAACGCCTTAATACCACACAACCGACCAATGAGATAGTGCCCAAATTCGTGCACAAAAATGATAATCATAATGATGAAAAGAATACTCAAACTTCTTAAAAGAAAATCACCCATAGTGACGATATGATTTAAAAGCTCCAAACTATCTTCTCCCAATTAGATCATACTAAAAAGATTAAAAGGCGCATCCATATCAGACATAAATGAACCAATTAAATAAAGAAGAAAAGCTGCCCCTACCAATCCATCTATACGATCCATAAAACCACCATGTCCAGGCAATAAAGAACTAGAATCTTTAACAGAAAACCGTCTTTTGAGCCATGATTGCCCTAAATCACTCAATTGTGAAACAATTGACAAAACAAGTGTAAGGAGTGGCACAAAAAAACTGGCTAAATTTATATCAAAAAATCCAAAAGCAACCCATATACCACCGAAAACTCCGACAAATGTACCACCAAGTGCTCCTGACCATGTTTTATTAGGAGAAAATTGTGGTGCTAATTTAGGGCCCCCTAATGCACGTCCGATAAAATAACCACCAATATCTGTTCCCCACACTATCGTAAATAAGAAAATAACAACTTGGAACCCCAACAGTTCATGATCCCGTAGAAAGCATAAAGCAACAACAGGAAAAGAGGCATATAAAAAACCACAAAAAACCCAACCACTCTTTTTTATAGATATAATAGCTAACACTGTAGCTAAAACGATTAAAACACAAAAAATCAATGAAGCAGATACACTCAACACTAAAAAAAAGCCAAAGATTAAATAAAAGATACTTGCTAATATTTTTTGTAAAATACACCATTTCTCTTTAGTAATACTCATCCACTCATAAAGAACAAAACCTCCAATACACCATACAAATAAAAAAAAGAAATTTCCTCCCAACCATGTTAGATACAACGCAATAATGCCAAAAACAAAAGCTGTCAGAATACGATAAACCAAATTAGACAAAACAACATCCAAACAATAAAAATAGAAAATACAAGCTCTAAAATTAACGCAAGAAAAACTCCCCTACGCAGTATTTTTATCTCATACTTGTATAATTTCTCTTATAATTTATCATAAATAATTCAGTCTACTAAGATAGCGCTTATGAAACTAATAATCAATGAAAACAGCTTCAAAAATCTCCGTCAAAATTATAAAATATTTTTTTAATATTTTCTCAAATATAAAATAAAAAAGCAGTTACCTCTGCCCCATACAAATTAACTAATATAGGTTTCGTATAAAAACACTTTTCTATCAACTATTCGTCATTAAAAAACGAATTACGCCACATAACATCTGCTTGATCAATTATACTCACATGTTTTATAATGAGAAATAAGAGAAAGGTTGGGCTTGTTTTTTTCATTATATTCTTTCCCCAACCTTCATCTTAGAATATTTGAATAATTTCTAATAATGCTTTCATTACGCATTTTAACAAAGACGTGTTCAACTAAAAAACCGCACCATGCTGTTAAATAGTGTCTCCCACCAAAGGGCATGATTTACCACGCAGACTAAAAAATAAAAACATCTGCCCTTTCAAATCAGTCTCTCCCATATCAAAATGATAGAATACCTTCCTGCATAACACCTTGCTACCACAGAGCACACCACGCCCTACAATTATCCCTAGAAACAATTTACAGGCTGGGAATATAACATCCTTTTTCTAGCGACAAAATCGTCTTAAACGTGCATAATTTCAGATTCTTTTACGGCTAAAATTTTATCAATATCAGCAATAGTTTCATCTGTGAGTTTTTGAACTTTCTCAGACAAACTATGGGCTTCATCTTGTCCAATTTCACCATCTTTTTCTAACTTTTTCAAATTGTCCAGACCATCCCGACGAACATGACGTGTAGCAACACGCGCTTGCTCTGCATAGTGATGCGCAATTTTTACAAGTTCTTTACGGCGCTCTTCATTCAACTCAGGCAAAGGAATACGTAAATTCGTACCATCAGTTATGGGATTTAAACCAAGACCAGAATCGCGAATAGCGCGCTCTACAGCTCCGACCATCGTTTTATCCCATACAGAAACAGAAAGCATCCGAGGTTCAGGAACAGAAATATTAGCAACTTGATTTATATGCACAACAGAACCATAAGATTCAACGGTCAACGGTTCTAATAAACTGGCCGATGCACGTCCAGTCCGCAAACCACCTAATTCATGTTTAAAAGCCGTAATAGCACCATCCATGCGACGTTTCAGATCATCCATAATTGATGTAACATTCATATTTCTGTCTCCTTCAATTGTTCTTTGAAGCTTACCCTTATTCCGATACTATTGTAAAGCGTCCTGTTCCATTCAAAACCTTAGCCAAACCGCCTTTTTCATGAATGGAGTACACAATAATCGGTACATTGTTCTCACGTGCTAAAGTGACCGCCGTTGAATCCATAACAGATAATCCCCATTGCAAAACTTCAACATGTGTTAATTGGTCAAAACGCTTAGCCGTAGGGTCTATTTTTGGATCTGCTGAATAAATACCATCAACTTGTGTTCCTTTAAGAAGGACATCCGCACCAATTTCTGCTGCACGTAAAGTGGCAGCAGAATCAGTGGTAAAAAATGGATTTCCTGTACCCCCTGCAAAAATAACAACTTTTCCCTGATTCATATAAGCTATTGCTTTACGTTGCGAGAAACTTTCACAAATTTGTGGCATAGCAATCGCAGAGAGTACAACCGTTTCAACGCCTAATTTTGTCAATGATGTTCGCAATGCTAAAGAGTTAATAGCCGTTGCAAGCATTCCCATATGATCACCTGTCACTCGCTCTCCACCATGCGAAGCAACAGCAACGCCACGAAAAATATTTCCCCCACCTATCACAACCGCAACCTCTATCCCCATTGCGCGCACTTCTGCAATATCAGCGGCAATACGGTCTACAACAGAAACATCAATGCCAAAATTCTGCCCTCCCATAAGAGCTTCACCAGAAGCCTTTAAAAGAATACGTTTATACGGAAGTGCTAATGCCATTAATAATCTCCCCAAAAGCTCATTTACTTTTTGCTTTTGACATCACGAAGGGCACCACTTTTTTCACGTGACGCCCTCTCAACAATTACACTGTTCCCCTCAGAGATTCTACAACCAATGATATGACTTTAAATCTCTGATCAAGAGTTTGCAATAACTAGCCTTTTACAGCAGCAGCAACCTCTGCAGCAAAATCAGAATCCTCTTTTTCTACACCTTCACCTAGTGCAAAACGAATAAAGCCTGTGATTTTTGCTGGTGCACCAATTGATTTCTCAGCGTCCTTTAAAGCTGCCTCAACAGTCATATCAGGATTCATAACAAAAGCCTGTGAAAGCAAAACAACCTCTTCAAAAAATTTACGCATACGCCCTTCTACCATTTTTTCAATGATATTTTCAGGCTTTCCAGACTGACGTGCTTGATCTGAAAAAATTGCTTTTTCACGTTCAACAGCAGAAGCATCAACACCTTGTGCTGTAAGTGCTAATGGATTGGTTGCCGCAATATGCATCGCGACCTGCCGACCAAAAGCAAGAGCAGCCTCTTTATTTCCTGTTGTTTCAATCGCAACCAAAACACCAAGTTTTCCAAGCCCATCAGCCACACTATTGTGTATATAAGTCGCAACAACACCATTCTCAACAGACAATTTAGCGGAACGACGAAATGTCATATTTTCGCCAATTGTGCCAATTGCATCTTTAATTGTAAGCTCTACAGTCTTCTCAGAACCTGGATAAAGAGAAACAGAAACAGATTCAACATCCCCTGACGTATCTAAGGCAGCAGTTGCTACTTTACGCACGATGTCTTGGAATCCATCATTGCGTGCAACAAAATCTGTTTCAGAATTAATCTCAACCAAAACTGCATGTGAATCTTTTGATACGACTCCGATTAATCCCTCAGCTGCTGTACGACCAGCCTTTTTATCTGCTTTAGCTATTCCTTTTTTACGAAGCCAATCAACAGCAGCTTCCATATCACCATTGGTCTCTGCTAGGGCGGCTTTACAGTCCATCATACCAGCGCCAGATAGTTCTCGAAGTTCTTTTACTTGTGCAGCAGTAATGCTCATATTTGCCTCTTTATTTTGTAACAGTGAAAGCGTGCAAAATCCCTCTGCACGCCTATAACTTCTTCTTTAGACAATAAAAGTACCTTAATTAGGCATTTTATATTATTCAGAAACCTCTGAAACTGCATTTTCTTCCAAAATAGGCTCCATAGGTGCATCAACTTGAGCTCCTAAATCGATACCCATTGCTCCTTGCTGGCGTGCAATACCATCAAGAGCAGCACGGGCAAAAAGATCGCAATAAAGAGAAATTGCACGTGAAGCATCGTCATTACCTGGTATTGGATGTGTCACGTCATCGGGATCACAATTGGTATCAATAATAGCAATTACAGGAATACCCAAACGCTTTGCTTCTTGGAGTGCAATATTTTCTTTATTTGTATCGATAACAAATATAAGATCTGGAACAGAACCCATATCTTTAATACCACCAAGCGCACGATTAAGCTTTTCACGATCACGTTCGAGATTTAAACGTTCTTTTTTGGTAAAGCCTTGTGCTTCAGCGGCAAGAATTTTGTCAAGCTTACGCAAACGATGTATTGAATTGGAAATCGTTTTCCAATTTGTGAGCATGCCACCAAGCCAACGCGCATTAACGTAATATTGGGCAGAACGATTGGCCGCATCAGCGATAATGTCAGATGCTTGTCGTTTCGTACCAACAAAGAGAATACGACCACCACGCGCTACAGTATCTGAAACAAGTTTAAGTGCTTGATGTAAAAGTGGAACGGTCTGAGCAAGGTCAATAATATGGATATTATTACGCTGACCATAAATATAGGGAGTCATTTTGGGATTCCAGCGATGAGTCTGGTGACCAAAATGCACACCGGCTTCTAAAAGCTGGTGCATAGTAAAATCGGGTAGTGCCATAAATCTTATCCTTTCCGGTTCAACCTCCGCGGAAAAAGCAGGAAGACCTGCTACCGGCGGATGCTTGCTAGAAGTTTCTCAGAGATCATTTGCAAACACCCAGACTCCGCGTGTGGAATAGCGCAAACATACTAATATTTGATTCTTTTTCAAGTTATTTTCTTTAATCATTTAATATTTGCATTTTCACATTGATTAAGATCTTTTCCAAGTTCCAAGAATTCGAGACTGTTCAATTTTGCACGCACTGAAAAAGTTCCATAATCTATATGAAGATCTCGCATGACACCATTCTCATGTAAGAGAAAACTGCTACGATAAACCGGCAAACCATCTTTATTTTCTCCATCATCAAAATAAGAAATTGTAACAGGCCAATATTCTTCTTCATCCAATTTTCTTACTTTTTCCGTTTCGCTATCAGATAAAAGCGTTTTCTTTTCCCCTATGACGATACTTTCTTTTATAACTTTATCTGCTTTATTTGTCCCATCAAATACAGTAACATTGTAAAAATGATCTCCTGCTTTTGCATGGCGGATAATATTTTTTAGTTGCATCATTGGAAATTCAGCCATTGCAAGCTTATACTCTTTTCCCTTTGGCTTTTTTAAGGTAACTGTAATACCATCTTGCGTACGCTCCGCAACCCCCTCGGCACGATGCACAACCTCTTCTCCCTCTTGATCTGTAATATTAAAACGAAATGTACGGCTGTCTCCTGTTTCATAACTCGTCGTCTGTTGATCCGTCAAACGTACTGGCATATCTTCAATGTGAACACGGCTAATGAAACGAAAACGTGTGCTATAGCCCTGGCATGCCGAACCAGTGAGCTCGTAAACCATTCGTCCTGACATCGCAGAAATTGTCATTTCATGAGAAACACTATCGAGATGAAAATCATAAATTGCTCGATGAGGCACAATAAAAATGGGCTCTTCAGCTCTCGCAGTACATAAAAAAACAATATATAAAATTATTATAAATAATGATCTAATCATTCCCAACTTCCGAACTTTATCCCCGTTGCATAACATCATACAATAAGGCAAAAAAGGCTAATTTCTCAATTAACCACACATTTTCTTAAATCAAAAAATAGATTATGCAATGAATATATTATAAAGCAGCTATGGAGTTAAAATTATGACCAATATGATTGAAAAAAACTTAGAAAAATTCGGAATCACTCTTCCTGAAGTAATCTCCCCCCTTGCCAATTACATCACCACTTCACAAAGTGGCAATCAACTCTTTATTTCTGGACAACTCCCTCTTATTAATGGAAAACCTATAGCTATCGGTAAAGTTGGTGCAACTGTGAATACCGAACAAGCCCAAAAAGCATCTGAAGCTTGCGCTCTCAATATTCTCGCGCAACTCAAGGCAACTCTGGGTGACTTAAATAAAATAAAACGTGTGGTCAAAATTACTGTTTTTGTGGCTGTAGATTCTCATTTTACCGATATTCCTTTTGTTGCCAATGGAGCTTCTAATTTATTCGTCAATATCCTTGGTGAAATTGGAAAACACGCCCGTTCTGCTATTGGTGTTGCCTCTCTTCCTATGGATGTTCCTGTAGAAGTTGAAGCCATCATAGAAATCTAAACCTTCATTAAGACAGTGCATTATCCTAAATATAACTGAAGTCAAAGTACTTCTTTGTCTTACACTCTGATAAACCTTGCATTTTTTCGTTTTTAAATTAGAATCTTAAACTTACGATAAAAGGAAATATTTGTATGAAACAAGCTTATGACAATAATAATATTTTTGCTAAATTGATTCGCAATGAAATCCCTTCTGTTCGTGTCTACGAAGATGATGATGTTATTGGATTTATGGATATCATGCCACAGGCACCAGGTCATACGCTGGTCATTCCTAAAAAAGGCTCTAGAAACTTACTTGATGCAGATCCTGAAACATTATTTCCTGTTATTAAAGCTGTTCAAAAAATTGCAAATGCTGTCAAAAAAGCCTTTCAAGCAGATGGCATAACTGTCATGCAATTTAATGAAGCAGCTAGTCAACAAACCGTCTATCACCTTCATTTTCATATTATACCACGTATGGAGGGAATAGAGCTTACCCCTCATAATGATATGGTAACGCCTCCAGAAATACTTGAAGAGAATGCAAAAAAAATCCGTGCAGCTTTATAACACACTCTTAAGTTGTTGTGCTTTTTTTTCCTAAACGTTTTTTTGTAAAGTTTTCCATTTTACTTTTCTTTGAACTTACAGATATATCGGAAGATGAAATTTCTAACTGTAAGCTTTCTTTTTTACCATTTGATTTTTGTGTCAATACGCGAACGGTACCACCATTGCGTAACTTTCCAAATAAAATTTCATCAGCTAATGGCTTTTTAATATATTCTTGTATAACACGCCCTAATGGGCGTGCTCCCATCTGAGAATCATATCCTTTATTAGAAAGCCATAAAGTTGCAGAAGGGCTTAATTCAAAACAAATTCCCCGATCAGCTAATTGTGCTTCAAGCTGAAAAATAAATTTTTGCACTATCTGATTGATGATTAAATGAGATAAAGATGCAAACGGAATAATTGCATCTAACCGATTACGAAATTCTGGTGTAAAGAGTCGATTGATTGCTTCTATATCCTCACCATCACGATGTACTTTCCCAAATCCAATAGCTGATTTTGCCATATCTGAAGCACCAGCATTGGTTGTCATAATCAAAATAACATTGCGGAAATCAATTTTCTTACCATTATGGTCTGTTAATCTACCATAATCCATTACCTGCAATAAAATATTAAATAACTCTGGATGCGCTTTCTCAATCTCATCTAGCAATAGAACTGCGTGAGGTTTCTGATCAACGGCATCTGTAAGGAGACCTCCTTGATCAAACCCTATATAACCTGGAGGTGCTCCGATTAAACGTGCTATCGTATGCCGTTCCATATATTCTGACATATCAAAACGCAATAATTCAATGCCTAAAGATGATGCAAGCTGTTTTGCAACTTCAGTTTTTCCTACACCTGTTGGTCCTGAAAATAAATAACTTCCTATTGGTTTATCCGGTTCGCGTAAACCTGCTCGCGCCAATTTTATGGATGAAACTAAGACGGAAATTGCCTGATCTTGACCATAAACAACATGTTTGAGTTCTCTTTCAAGCTTACTCAGTATCTTCTGATCATTCCGGGAAACTGTTTTTGGTGGAATTCTTGCAATTGTAGCAACAGTCGCTTCAATTTCTTTAACACCTATACTCTTCTTGCGTTGTTTTTGTGGCAAAAGCTTTTGCGCTGCTCCACTTTCATCAATAATATCAATTGCTTTGTCAGGTAACCTACGGTCAATTATATAACGTGAAGATAATTCTACAGATGCCTTCATCGCCTGATCTGTATATTTAATCTGATGAAAATCTTCAAAATAAGGCTTCATCCCCTGCAAAATCTTAATCGCATCTGTAACAGAAGGTTCATTAATATCAATCTTCTGAAAACGACGCTCTAAAGCACGATCTTGTTCAAAGAATTTGCGATATTCTCTGTAAGTCGTCGAACCAATACATCGCATAGTTCCAGAAGATAATACAGGTTTCAAAAGATTTGCTGCATCCATATTTCCCCCTAATGTCGCTCCTGCTCCAATTAAGGTATGAATTTCATCAATAAATAAAATAGCATCTGGATACAGCTCAAACTCTTTAATAACTTGCTTTAAGCGTTCTTCAAAATCACCGCGATAACGTGTACCTGCAACAAGTCCCCCCATATCAAGAGAAAATATTGTTGCATTTGATAAAACTTCAGGCACTTGCCCATCAACAATGCGCTTTGCCAATCCCTCAATTATAGCGGTTTTCCCCACTCCAGGATCACCAACCAAAAGCGGATTATTTTTTGACCTTCGACATAAAACCTGAATCATGCGTGAAATTTCTATTTCACGGCCAATTAATAAATCAATTTTTCCATTACGTGCTTTACAATTGAGATCAACACAATAATTCGTTAAAGCACTTGTTCCTCTTTCACCATTATCCGAAATCTGCTGATCTAATTGCTCTTCAAGTCCTTCAAGTAACATGGATAACCCATCATCACGCGTGACACCCTGTGAAATAAAACGTACAGCATCATAGCGTGTCATTCCCATCTCTTGAAGAAAATATGCTGCATGGCTTTCACGTTCAGAAAAAATTGCAACAAGAACATTTGCCCCCGATACTTCATCTTTTCCAGCCGATTGTGCATGAATCACCGCACGTTGGATAACACGCTGGAAAAAAGCTGTAGGCTTTGTATCCTCATCAGCTCTAATCTGTTCATCTAACTCTGAGCGAAGATAATTGGTTAAGCGCTCTCGCAATTCCTCCACATCTACTTGGCAAGCCTGAATAACGGAATTTGCATCGGCATCATCTAACAGCGCAAGTAGAAGATGCTCTAGTGTTGCATATTCATGGCGTGCTTGAGTAGCAATTGTTAATGCACGATGCAAAACCTCTTCAAGACTAGGTGTAAAAGATGGCATAGCTCCTCACTTCCATTCCATTACACATTGTAACGGATGTTCATTTTGACGCGCACATTCCCTCACTTGTAATATTTTCATTTCAGCGACTTCATAAGTATAAGTCCCACATTCTCCTATCCCATTGTGATGAATATTTAACATTATCCGCGTTGCCTCTTCGAAACTTTTTTTAAAAAAGTTCTTCAAAACGAAAACAACAAAATCCATAGGTGTGTAATCATCATTAAGCAAAAAAACGCGACATAATTTAGGTTTTTCAAGTTTTTCTCTAGCCTTAGGCATTATAACCGCACCATGCCTACCTTCATCCCAATTCTTGCCCTTTTCATTATGCATAATACGAGCTATAGAGTTTATTATGAGCATCTGTCCCATTATCGTTTTCCATGCAGCACATTTTTATTAATTTTAAATTCTTTCATAACTATTGCAATACCTGTTTGTATTAGAAAAAAAATTTCCTCTATGGTTAGACTTCAATCGCTCACTCATAAAATAACTTCTGTAAACAAATTAGTAATACCATTCGTCTAAACTGCATCAATAAATTACAGAAAAGGAAGCTTTATAGAAGTTTTTTAGGATAAATGGAGAAATAGGATACTGCAAGTGTATATTAATTATCAAAAAATTATGCGCTACTGTAAAACAATAGCAATTTCTTTTGTTATGTTAGCTTTTTCTTACTGTTGGGCATCCGCCACACCTCAAGGGGCCTATCCTGATAAGTATGCGGCTATTGTTATAGATGCTACTACGGGAAAAACTCTATTTCAAGCCAATGCAACACTGAAACGTTATCCTGCTTCTTTAACAAAAATGATGACATTGTACCTCCTCTTTGAAGCTATGCAGATGCGTCGTGTGACACCAAATACACCAATTCCTGTTTCACATTATGCAGCAATGCGTCCACCGACAAAAATTGGATTTAAAGCAGGCCAAACAATTTCTGCAGAATCAGCAGCTAAAGCACTCATTACAAGATCCGCAAATGATGTTGCTGCTGCCATTGCAGAATATCTTGGAGGTAGTGAAAAAAAATTCGCTCAAATGATGACAGTAAAAGCCCGTAAACTTGGCATGAAACATACACATTTTGCAAATGCTTCAGGACTTCCGGATGTGCACAATTATTCTACAGCACGAGATATAGCGACTTTATCATTAGCTTTACGTAAACATTTTCCCAAACAATATAAATTGTTCAAAACAAAAAGTTTTAATTTCCGTGGACATAAAATTAACAGCCACAATAAACTTGTTAAAATAATGAAAGGTGTCGATGGAATTAAAACAGGCTACACACAAATGTCAGGTTCTAATTTAGCAACTTCGATGCGTCTTGAGGGGCGCTCTATTGTCGCTGTTGTTATGGGAGGTAAATCATCTACTGCACGTGACGAGCATATGGCTAGCTTATTGAATCAATATTTGCCCAAAGCAAGCCAAATGAAAAGTGGTGAACGTTTAATAGCTTCTGTACGCTATCACTTACCCACTGGGGCCAATACTCCTATACCGACCATTAAAGCTGATTCAAGTAATTTTGACGATGAAATTTCGACTATGTTGACAGCATTTGCAGAACAACCTAAAAACTCCAATATCGCAATAACGGCTGTAAATAAGGTAATTATACCAATACCGAATCCTCAAAAAACTATACCAGCTGAGACTCATAAAATTGTAACAGTCTCTTTGTCCGAAAATGCCGGATGGGCTATCCAAATTGGTTCTCTTCCTAGTGAAGAACAAGCAAAAACTCTACTTTTAAAAGCAAAAAATATAGCTTTTTCTACTTTAAAGCATGCATCTTCACACATGCAACTGTTTGAAAAAAGTGGGCGGCGTTATTACCGAGCGCGCTTTACAGGGTTTCAATCAAAAAAAGCTGCATTTGATGCTTGCTCTACATTAAAGAAAGCAAATTTTAACTGCTATACTGTAGCCTACTAAAAATTTTTGAATTCTGCGTTAAGGATAGTATTATGACAGATAATGCTTTTGCTTCATTCCATAAAAAAGAAATTTTATTGAAGCAATCATCCCTCCTTTCATTGCGTTCTCTTCACGATGCTGCCGCAAAACTTACTGGTTTAAAATATAATTCGACAGCATTAGATACACAGTCTCTTGTTAACCTTCTCATTTGCCAAACAATGCGCAACCGTCGTCTCATAATGCCTCCTGTACGCATTCATTTACGCGTTGCGAGCCAAACTGGTAATGTGCCTATTAAAATCCGTTTAGGAGCAACAAATATTTAATTCTACAGACCCTCTCTAAAAAATTATTTTATTATTAACCATTATCTACAGCCTTAGAAAACCTTTTGATAAACATACTTTTTTCTTAAATTGTTGAATTTTTCTGACAGCTTTTCCAACTATCCAATATCTCCAAGCTTTTAATAAAAACATTGTTAAGGACATAAAAATACCCAATATTTTTCCACTTTTTGGATTTAATATAAAAAATTGTCCTTGATATCTTTCTGGAAAAAATGAATAGCTTCATTAGATGAAAGCTTATCATTTGATGGGATTATTGTAAAAGTTCAATAAAGAAAATCCCTCTTAATAACGCTCCTCATACAACATAAACGCTGTAAAAAAACAATCTCACTCCTCTTACTTGTATTTATGTCAAAAGGCACAGAAAATTGGAAAATACAAATACTATCGATGAAAAAACGTAAACAAATTATCAGATTAAATATTATAATAGCGATTTCCATAAGATTTTAATTTATAATTATAATTTATTTTTTGCATATTGAATAAGAGATTTTCGTAAAATGCTCTTATTTTACTTCTTATATTGAATCAGTCAAAATCGCTCGCTTGCTCATCACGAGAAAAATTGGCATATAAACTATTTAAAAAAGGAATCAAAATATCTCTTATGAATCGTTTCAAGTACTAGGATCTTTTGTAACATTGAAAGTTGACAAAAAGGATGATAGTGCTGGTTTTCTCTCTTTATAAATAAAAATGCTAATACTCTATAGATTTTATACCATCCATGGAAAACTTACATTATATTATTCATATGCAAGATACTGATTTATAAAAATAATTAATTATTTTGCATGTTAGATGAGAATCTCGAATATCGTAAGATTCTCTCATTAAAAATCTGTTTATGTTGAATCAATCAAAACCGTCTCTTGCATGTTATGAGCGAGATTAGTGTGTAGCGTGAAACTGTACCAAAAAGACTAAAAATGCCTATAATGAACCGTTTCAAATGCCAAGAGCTTTGTCCCTGTACAGAGGGGCGGCTCTGGCAAAGTGTGCAACCATGCCAGCGTACTCTTTTTATTAAGCATAAAGATGGGGACAGCTCAATGAATTTACCGTTATATCATTCACAGGTGCCATCGTGAAATGAGCTTGGGAGCGTTGAGAGATATTTTTTTAAAACGAACTCACGAACGCGTAACACGATAATGTTCTATTGTGTGCATTTTATTCTCATGAGAATTTTTATAAATATTTCTTAATGTATACGTTATTATTTATTTTAATTTTTTTGTCGGTAAAAAATTTATAAATAAAAAAGATATTTCCAATATATCTCTTAATTATTGTAAATTAGTGTTTTTTTTCAAGGCATTTTTTACCATACTAGGTAGAAAAAACTTCACTTTTAAAAAATTAAAGTCTTTAAAACTCTACTCTCTTCATCATAATTATTCAGATTTAAAACAAATTTTCCTTGGATACTCAGGCATAATCTTCCATTACTTAAAAGATATATGGCTATGGAAACTTTTTAAAGCCATAAAACCCAGCTAAAAATAATGGCAGATTGATCACTAACTTTACTTTACGCTTTCTTATTTTTTCCAAATTACACTTTTTCCCCACTTTAGAGACAAATCAAACAGATGCACAACACTCTCCCCTCCAAGCTTGCATGCAACACCTATTATTCGTTAAGAAAACACTGAATGATCTCAGATTTATTTCAAACTACTGCTGCATTAAAGTGGAACTTTGATTTATAAGGAACAAAAAACATAAGCTTTATTAGGAAATACGATCTCTCTCCCAAAAGTCCAGTTATGGATTGAAAAATGTTCCAGCTCTTAACAAGATATCGCATTGACTGCAAGACCGCCTTTACTTGTCTCTTTATAGCGTTCACTCATATCATGACCAGTCTGGCGCATTGTTTCTATACAAGCATCAAGAGAAACAAAATGATCTCCATTACCATATAATGCAAGAGAAGAAGCCGTTACCGCCTTAACAGCTCCCATTGCATTACGCTCAATACAAGGCACTTGTACAAGACCTGCAACAGGATCACATGTCATTCCCAAGTGATGTTCAAGCGCAATTTCTGCCGCATTTTCAATTTGAGCTGGTGTTCCACCTAACGCTGCGGTCAACCCTGCTGCGGCCATTGAAGATGCCGTTCCAACTTCACCTTGACACCCAACTTCTGCACCAGAAATAGAGGCATTATGTTTGATAACACCGCCTATAGCTGCTGCCGTTAATAGAAAATTATGTATTCCCTCTCGATCTGAATCATCATTAAACTGAAGATAATAACGCAAAACGGCTGGGACGATACCGGCTGCTCCATTTGTTGGTGCTGTAACAATACGACCACCTGCTGCATTTTCTTCATTGACTGCTATAGCATATACCGAAAGCCAATCATTTGCAAAAAGTGGATAATTGCAATTTTTCTTTTGATTTTCCAAAAGTGTATCATGCAGTTTTTTAGCACGCCTTGGAATACGTAATCCACCAGGCAACTCACCTTCTTGTGAAAGACCTCTATTAATGCAATTTGTCATCGCTGAAAAAATTTCATCAAGCCCAGCATCAAGAGAAGAACGCTCTATTTTTATTTCTTCATTTAAGCGTTTCATTTCAGCAATTGAAAATCCTGATTTTTCTGCCATTGATAACATTGTACGAGCAGAATCAAATGGATATGGCACCTCAGACACTTCTGATTCTATATTACCATTCATGTGTCTTAATTCATCCTCAGTTACAACAAAGCCACCACCAATAGAATAATAAATCTGCCGCAAAAGAACATTCCCATCAGTATCAAGCCCTTCAAATGCTAGTCCATTCGTATGACCAGGGAGAATTTCCTTTCGTTCAAAAATAAGATCACGTTGCAAATCAAACTGATAAACGGGATGGCCTTCTGGTTGCACTTTTTTTTCACGTATAACTTTTTCTAACAGGAATCCCATGCTATCAGGATCAACAGTAGACGCTTTTTCTCCTAAAAGTCCTAATATGATAGCTCTATCTGTCGCATGACCAATACCTGTGAAAGCTAAAGAACCATAAAGATAAACACGTATACGAGAAACTTGGTTATCAGATAACTGAGAAAAATCTCGTATCCTTTGCAAAAACATATTAGCCGCTGTCATCGGCCCCATCGTATGTGAGCTAGAAGGACCAATACCAATTTTAAAAAGTTCAAAAACAGATAAAAACACGAACCACCTCAAAACTCCAATATGGTCTGAGTATACGCTTTTCTATAACGTTTGTCCTGTTTAAAATCAAATTGCGAGATAGAGTAAAAAAATGATAGCAATAAACACGAATGTTGCTCGTCTTGCTACCACCCAACACCCTCTTTCTATAGTGCTTTCCATTAGCCAACCTTCAAAACGAACAATGCCCTTAGAGTCATCACTCTCTTAATGTTTCGAACGTAGTAAAATAAGTGTTAATATGCAACATCATAATTTAATAAGAATGAAAAAATTCTACCAAGCATATTTTTCATAATGCACCAAGTTCTTCAAAGTATATGCTTAATGATATAAAATATTTTATGGACATGCTTCGATGAAACGTACAAAGTTTTCTAACGGTTCTCGTTCTGTCTCAAAATTGTTTTCTGGAGCACTCATATCGCGATAACCAAGTGCCATACCACAAATAATATTCCGATCAGAAGGTACAGATAAAAGCGTACGAATTTGTTTATGATAATCAGCAAAAGCTGCTTGGGGACAGGTATCCAATCCAAATCCACGTGCTGCTAACATAATGGTCTGCATAAACATACCCAAATCAAGCCAACTCCCTATTTCCATGTCGTGATCCATTGTAAATAAGAGTCCTACAGGTGCATCAAAAAATAAAAAATTTCGTGCTTTTTGATGAAGCATTTTTTCTTCATCTCCTTTTTGAATTCCAAGACTCTGATAAAGATCCAAACCAACTTTTCGACGCCTTGAAATATAAGGCTCACGCCACTGACGTGGATAATAACTATATTCACGCTCTCCTTTTACACCTGAAAGCACAAGTTGTGAAAGCTCTTGCCCTACTTTCTGTAATACACTTCCTGTAAGCACAATCACTTGCCATGGCTGAATATTTGTTCCAGATGGTGCACGTGCTGCAAGTTTTAAGATTTCTTTGATTGTTTCCAAACTAACTGGCTGATCAGTAAAAGCGCGAATTGACTTTCGTGACAATATAGATTGAAAAACACTCATAGGAGAAACTGTCATTGTTTTTACTTTCTTTATGAAAAATAGTTTTTTCTTATCAAGGATAATATACTGCGAAAATACCTTTGCAGCTTTTTCAAACACTCTATTTCTTTAAATGACTTACACATTTCACGCAGTGGTAAATATTCCCCTTAGAGATAGTATAATCTATCTCTTTTAAGAGAAAGAAATTTGTCTAAAAGAAGACAAAATAAATTTATAATCAATGTCTAACCACCAACTCCGCTAAGCTCTCAAAAAACTCTCCTCAATTCGTTCTAAATCCTGTAGAAGATCATCAACATCATGCTGCATCTGCTTTAAATCAGTTCGTTTTTTATGAATTCCTGCAATTAATTTCTTAAGCTTTTTCTCATTATCAGGTGGTTTTCCAACCATTGTCAAAATATCAGATATTTCAGACAACGAAAATTTAACTCTTTTAGTACACAGGATTTGTTTTAACTTATGACGACCCGTTTATGTATAAAGCCGTGTATTTGCAAACCGAAAAGGGATAAGAAATCCCTCTTCTTCATAGCAAAGTTCGAGCTATTATTGAAAACTCACGTGTTAATTTTCCAATTGAATAATATTCGTACATTTTATTATTCTGTCTTTATAGATCACATTGTTATAAGAAATATGTCTATTTTTTATAAAACTTAGTGAGCACCTTAATCTCTAATTTTCTGCATTCTACTTTAGAAGAAAATACATTCACAAACATTGTATAGTAGAGAATCAATTATTTCTATATTACAGAAAGACTATTGATCTTTCATTATAAGTCCTTTTAAATCTTTATAGAAGATATCAATCAGAAATTTTCCTAAAATTCAAAATCAATCATTATTTGATTTGTAGATAATCAACTCTTTTCCTTGAATATGTTTTTTGAGTTTCACATACTTGGGAAAAAACTTTCTATACTGCCTTCAGAAATAAGAAAACTTTAAAATGAAGCAACAAGAAAGATAAGCATCATTACAAAACAATAAGCTACTAAAGATGTTTAAAATAACTATCGCCTTATAATTTTTGATATTTTTCAAGAGAATATACAACTTCTGCATTTCGAAATAAGAAAACGTCTGAACTTTCTATTCAGACGTTTTTTTATTATGTGATGTTGTATTTAAATTATTCAGCAACAGCCCCAGTTGTCATATTTGTCAACATAGCCTTAGCCACTTCGTTATTACTAGACTTACGCTGCTCATCTACAATCAAATCATCACGAACTGCAGCAATACGACGGATTTGAGAAATTGTACCACCCGTACCTGCTGGAATAAGACGACCGACAATAACGTTCTCTTTAAGTCCTTGCAAAGTATCAATTTTACCAGAAACTGCTGCTTCAGTAAGAACACGTGTTGTTTCCTGAAACGATGCCGCCGAAATGAAAGAAGGCGTTTGAAGAGAAGCTTTTGTAATTCCAAGAAGAATGGGATTACCAGATGCAGGTTTCTTCCCTTCTGCAATCAAATTATCATTGATTTCATCAAGTTCAATACGATCAACATTATCACCTGGAATATAACCAGAATCTCCAGATTCAGTAATTTCAACTTTTTGCAACATTTGACGAACAATCACTTCAATGTGCTTATCATTAATAAGAACTCCCTGCAAACGATAAACCTCCTGAATCTCATTAACAAGATAAGATGCCAAAGCCTCAACTCCCTTAATCGCCAAGATGTCATGAGGTGCTGGATTCCCATCAAGGATATAATCCCCCTTTTCAATTTGATCGCCTTCTTGGAAGTGGAACAACTTACCTTTTGGAATCAAGTATTCTACTGCCTCAAGAGTTTCATCATTTGGTTCAATAATGATACGACGTTTATTCTTATAACCACGGCCAAACCGAATTGTACCACTAACTTCAGCAATAATCGCATGATCCTTTGGACGACGCGCTTCAAAAAGCTCAGCCACACGAGGAAGACCACCCGTAATATCTTTCGTTTTGGCACTTTCCATTGGCAAACGAGCAATAACATCACCAGCCTTAACATGAGCACCAAGTTCAACAGAAAGAATAGTTTCCACTGACATCATATAACGGGCTTCACCTCCCTTATACAATTTAGCAATAGATTCACCTTCTTTATCCGTGTGAATAATAATGGCTGGTTTAAGATCCGCACCACGTGGATTAGCGCGCCAATCAATCACCAAACGCTTCGTAATACCCGTAGATTCATCAGCTGTTTCAGTGACAGATAAACCATCAATCATATCTTCAAAACCCACATAGCCTTCAACTTCCGTTAAAATTGGACGTGTATAAGGATCCCATTCTGCTATACGTTGGCCACGTTTAACCACATCACCATCATCAACAAAAATATGAGCACCATAGCTAACACGATGTACAACGCGCTCTTTTCCTAACTCATCCTTGATAAGGATAGCCATATTACGCCCCATAACAACCAAATGGCCTTCAGAGTTACGAACCACATTACGATTACGAATTTCCACCTTACCTTCATAAGATGCCTCTAAATACGATGAATCCACAACCTGCGCAGTTCCTCCTAAGTGGAAAGTACGCATAGTAAGCTGTGTTCCCGGCTCACCAATGGATTGAGCAGCAATAACACCAACGGCTTCTCCCTGATTAACAGGTGTTCCACGCGCCAAATCACGACCATAGCATTTTGCACAAACACCAAGACGTGTTTCACATGTTAATGCAGAACGAATTTGAACAGATTGAATCCCAGCTGCTTCAATCTTCGCAACATCAGCTTCCTCAATCATTGCTCCACCTTCAAGGATAACCTTTCCAGAGACAGGATGTAGAATATCAACAAGCGCTGTACGACCAAGAATTCTTTGCCCAAGGGAGGCAACAATTTGTCCTGCATCAACAATCGGCTGCATGGTAAGCCCTTTTGCGGTACCACAATCAACTGCTGAAATAATAGCATCCTGTGCAACATCAACAAGACGCCGTGTTAAATAACCAGAGTTCGCCGTCTTTAACGCAGTATCAGCAAGTCCTTTACGTGCACCATGCGTGGAATTGAAGTATTCATTAACAGTTAGACCTTCTTTAAAATTTGAAATAATGGGTGTTTCAATAATTTCACCCGATGGTTTTGCCATTAATCCACGCATACCGGCCAATTGTCTCATCTGGTTAGCAGAACCACGAGCACCAGAGTGCGACATCATATAGATCGAATTCATCGGTCGTTGACGACCTGTTTTAGGATCAAAATCGACGGCTTGAATACGTTTCATCATTTCATCTGCAACGCGATCTGTACATTTACCCCAAGCATCTACAACCTTATTGTATTTTTCACCTTGTGTAATCAAACCATCATTATATTGCTGTTCGTACTCCTTAGCCAAAGCTTCTGTTTCTGCAACTAAACGCGACTTACTATCAGGAATAACCATATCGTCCTTACCGAATGAAATTCCTGCACGACAAGCATAAGAAAAGCCAAGCTGCATAATACGGTCACAAAAAATAACCGTCTCTTTTTGTCCACAGTGCCGATAAACATGATCAATCATTTTAGAAATGTTCTTTTTCGTCATCTCTTGATTGACAATATCAAATGAGATATCCGCATTTCTTGGCAAAAGCTCACCGATAATCAAACGACCAGGTGTCGTATCATAAAGTTTAGAAACTTCTTTTCCATCCTTCCCCATATTCTTAACACGGCCTTTAATCTTCGTATGAAGCGTTACAACCTTATTTTCTAAAGCATAATGAAGCTCACCTATATCAGAAAAAGCCATTCCCTCACCTGGTTCTTTTTCAGAAACAATCGAAAGATAATAAAGACCAAGAACCATATCCTGTGATGGAACAATAATGGGAGCTCCATTAGCTGGATGAAGAATATTATTGGTTGACATCATTAAAACACGGGCTTCAAGCTGTGCTTCAAGAGAAAGCGGAACATGAACCGCCATCTGATCTCCATCAAAATCTGCATTAAAAGCAGTGCACACCAGCGGATGAAGCTGGATAGCTTTCCCTTCAATCAAGATAGGTTCAAAAGCCTGAATCCCCAAGCGGTGCAATGTTGGTGCACGATTGAGCAAAACAGGGTGTTCACGAATAACCTCATCCAAGATATCCCAAACTTCTGGATGTTCTTTTTCAACAAGCTTCTTTGCCTGCTTTACCGTTGATGAATAGCCTTTTGCATCAAGCCGCGCATAAATAAAAGGCTTAAATAATTCAAGAGCCATTTTTTTGGGAAGACCACATTGATGCAATTTTAATTCAGGACCCGTCACGATAACAGAACGCCCCGAGTAATCAACACGCTTCCCAAGTAAGTTCTGACGAAAACGTCCTTGCTTGCCCTTCAACATATCTGATAAAGACTTAAGAGGACGTTTATTGGCTCCAGTAATCACACGCCCACGCCGTCCATTATCAAACAATGCATCAACAGCTTCTTGTACCATACGCTTTTCATTGCGCACGATAATTCCAGGAGCACGCAATTCAATCAGCCGTTTCAAGCGGTTATTACGATTAATAACACGCCGATAAAGATCATTCAGATCTGATGTCGCAAAACGCCCACCATCAAGCGGAACCAATGGACGCAAATCCGGTGGAATAACCGGAATTGTTTTCATAATCATCCACTCTGGCTTATTTCCAGATTCAAGAAAATTTTCAACGATTTTAAGTCGTTTAATCAATTTTTTCTGCTTTAACTCTGAAGTTGTTTCAGCTAATTCAAGACGCAAATCATTAGCGATTTTATCTAACTCCATACTAGCTAAAAGCTCGTAAATAGCTTCAGCGCCAATCATAGCTGTAAACTGATCTTCTCCAAATTCATCAATAGCAAGCATATATTCTTCTTCAGAAAGAAGCTGATGGAGCTTAAGAGACGTCAATCCTGGTTCGGTTACAATATAATTCTCAAAATAAAGAACCCGTTCAATATCTTTTAAAGTTAAATCTAAAAGTGTAGAAATACGACCTGGTAATGATTTAAGAAACCATATATGCGCAACGGGTGCCGCAAGTTCAATATGCCCCATACGCTCACGACGTACGCGGGAAAGAGTAACCTCTACACCACACTTTTCACAAATAATGCCCTTATACTTCATGCGTTTATATTTGCCACATAGACATTCATAGTCCTTAATAGGGCCAAATATACGTGCACAAAAAAGACCATCACGCTCTGGTTTAAACGTCCGATAATTAATCGTCTCAGGCTTCTTAATCTCACCATACGACCAGGACAAAATTTTCTCAGGACTCGCAATAGAAATACGAATAGAGTCAAATGTCTGCGCTGGCGCTTGAGGATTGAAAAGATTCATGACCTCGTGGTTCATGCTGTTCTCCTTCAAAGATTCTTAGAACCTGTTGTAATATCTCATTTATTTTATAACAGATCTTCTTTAAAATACATTTACTTTTAAAAACAACCTGTATAGCCTTAATAAGGTTATTGAGCCTCTTAAAGTAATAAGAGCGCAGCCTTTTTCTAGTGCGCTCCTTGAATTATTATTCTGTCGTATCAGACAATGCCCGCTGTGCAATAAGTTCACGCGCATCATCAAGCTCCACATTAAGAGCAAGTGAGCGCATTTCTTTTACCAACACATTAAAGCTTTCGGGTATACCTGCCTCAAATGTATCATCACCACGCACAATTGCCTCATAGACTTTTGTTCGACCAGCCACATCATCTGATTTTACTGTTAGCATCTCCTGCAAAGTGTATGCAGCACCATAAGCTTCAAGTGCCCAAACCTCCATTTCACCAAAACGCTGACCACCAAATTGTGCCTTACCTCCTAATGGCTGCTGCGTAACAAGTGAATAGGGACCAATAGAACGTGCATGAATCTTATCATCAACAAGGTGATGCAATTTCAACATGTAAATATATCCCACCGTTACTGGACGATCAAAAGGCTCCCCAGTACGACCATCATAAAGCGTAACCTGCCCTGAACTATCTAATCCTGCGTCTTCCAGCATCATGTTAATATCAGACTCATGTGCTCCATCAAAAACAGGCGTTGCAATTGAAACCCCTTTCTTCATCTGTAAAGCCAATTTGTAAAGGCTTTCATTATCATACTGACGGACTGGCTCATTATGATTATCATCAGGCATAAGATTTTCAATACGTTGGCGCAAAGGAAGTATATCCCCAGTTTCTTGATATAATTCTAACAAATCGCCAATCTTCTTGCCCATCCCGGCACATGCCCAACCAAGGTGCGTCTCAAGAATTTGTCCAACATTCATACGACTAGGCACACCAAGTGGATTCAAGACGATATCAGCATGGGTCCCATCTTCAAGAAAAGGCATATCTTCTACGGGAAGAATACGTGAAACAACACCCTTATTCCCGTGACGCCCCGCCATCTTATCACCTGGTTGGATTTTGCGTTTCACAGCCACAAAAACCTTCACCATTTTCATGACACCAGGAGGCATTTCATCACCTCTTTGGACTTTTTCAACTTTATCCATAAAGCGACGTTGTAATGCTTCTTTTGATTCATCATATTGTTTACGCAAAGCTTCAATTTCATTTTGAAGCTTTTCATCCTCAACAGCAAATTGCCACCACTGTGATCGTGGATAATGCCCCATTACTGTACTATCAAGCTTTTTACTACCCGAAAAGCCTTTCGGACCTTCTACAGCAACTTTACCTGTCAACATATCGGTAAGACGCGCATAAACATTGCGATCAAGAATCGACTGTTCATCATCTCGGTCTTTTGCTAAACGCTCAATTTCTTCACGCTCAATTGCCATCGCACGTTCATCTTTTTCCACGCCATGGCGATTAAAAACGCGAACTTCAACAACAGTACCAAAAGTCCCAGGAGGCATACGCATAGAAGTATCACGAACATCAGATGCCTTTTCTCCAAAGATTGCACGCAGAAGCTTTTCTTCCGGCGTCATGGGACTTTCACCTTTTGGGGTAATCTTTCCAACTAAAATATCACCTGGTTGAACTTCAGCACCAATATAAATAATGCCAGCTTCATCAAGGTTTCTTAACGCTTCTTCCGCAACATTAGGAATGTCGCGCGTAATTTCCTCAGGTCCAAGTTTTGTATCGCGTGCCGCAACTTCAAATTCCTCAATATGAATTGAAGTAAACACATCATCAGCAACAATGCGCTCGGATAACAAAATAGAATCTTCATAATTGTATCCATTCCAAGGCATAAAGGCTACGAGAACATTCCGCCCAAGAGCTAAATCACCAAGATCCGTAGATGGACCATCTGCAATGATATCACCTTTCTCTACCCTATCACCAACATGTACAAGAGGACGCTGATTAATACAAGTGGACTGATTAGAACGCTGAAATTTCTGTAAACGGTAAATATCAACGCCTGATTTTGAAGGATCTAAATCTTCTGTTGCACGAATAACAATACGGGTAGCATCGACTTGATCAACAACACCACTACGTTTTGCACTCACAGCAGCTCCTGAATCGCGTGCAACAACGGATTCCATTCCCGTACCAACAAAGGGTGCCTCAGCGCGTACAAGAGGAACTGCCTGACGCTGCATGTTCGATCCCATCAACGCACGATTCGCATCATCATTTTCCAAAAATGGAATAAGCGCTGCTGCAACTGAAACCAACTGTTTTGGTGAAACATCCATCAAATCAACATGATCGCGTGGCGCCATTAAAACTTCACCTGCATGACGGCAAACAACAAACTCTTCTATAAAGCGGCCTTCACTATCTAATGAAGAATTAGCTTGAGCTACATAATGCTTTGCTTCTTCCATCGCTGAAAGATAAATAACTTCTTTTGTGACTTTACCATCAATAATTTTTCGATATGGGCTTTCAATAAAGCCATATTTGTTAACTCGCGCAAATGTTGCTAAGGAGTTAATCAGACCAATATTGGGGCCTTCTGGTGTTTCAATCGGACAAATACGACCATAATGCGTAGGATGGACGTCACGAACTTCAAAACCCGCACGTTCACGAGTCAAACCACCTGGACCAAGAGCAGAAAGACGGCGTTTATGGGTAATTTCTGACAATGGATTGGTTTGATCCATAAACTGAGACAATTGTGAAGACCCAAAAAATTCACGGACCGCTGCTGCCGCAGGCTTTGCATTAATCAAATCCTGTGGCATAACTGTATCAATTTCAACCGATGACATACGCTCTTTTATCGCACGCTCCATACGAAGAAGACCAATGCGATATTGATTTTCCATCAACTCCCCGACGGAACGAACACGACGGTTGCCAAGATTATCAATATCATCAATTTCACCACGTCCATCACGCAATTCAACCAACATCTTAACAACAGCAATAATATCCTCTTGGCGTAAAATGCGAACTGTGTCTGGACAATCAAGATCCATACGTAAATTCATCTTAACACGCCCGACAGCGGAAAGATCATAACGCTCTGGATCAAAAAACAATGAATGGAACATTGCTTCTGCTGTATCGATTGTTGGTGGTTCACCTGGACGCATCACCCGGTAAATATCAAATAACGCATCCTGCCGACTTTCATTTTTATCTACCTTCAAAGTATTGCGGATGTAAGCGCCAATATTCATGTGATCAATATCAAGAATATTGACTTGATCAGCACTAACATCGAGCAGAATTTTTAATACTTTTTCGTCAATTTCATCACCAGCTTCAAGGTAGATTTCACCTGTTTCGTAATTGACGATATCTTCGGCTAGATAACAACCTAATAAATCATCTTCACTAACTTTAACCGCTTTAAGTCCTTTTTCTACCAAAGACTTTGCAGTACGAACTGTTAATTTTTTACCAGCCTCCGCAACGACTTCACCACTATCTGCATCTATAAGATCAGAAATGAGCTTCATTCCTTTAAAGCGATCCACAGAATAAGGAACACGCCATCCTTCTCCATCACGCTCATAAGTCACTTTATCATAAAACGTCGATAAAATATCCGACGCATCCATACCTAATGCCATCAAAAGACTAGTAACAGGAATCTTGCGCCGTCGATCAATACGCGCATAAATGATATCTTTAGCATCAAACTCAATGTCAAGCCAAGAACCACGATATGGAATAACACGAGCAGCAAAAAGAAGCTTTCCTGATGAATGGGACTTTCCTTTATCATGGTCAAAAAAGACACCAGGAGAACGATGCATCTGAGAAACAATAACACGCTCCGTACCATTAACAATAAAGGTACCATTCGTCGTCATTAAAGGCATATCGCCCATATAAACGCCTTGCTCTTTAATATCTTTGATATCTTTGGAGCCAGTATCCTCATCAACATCAAAAACAATCAAACGCAATATGACCTTTAATGGGGCAGCATAAGTTAAATCACGTTGACGGCACTCTTCAACATCAAATTTTGGTAAATCAAATTCATAACCTACAAACTCAAGCATAGCTGTCCCGGAAAAATCTGAAATAGGAAAAACCGATTTAAAAACAGCTTGCAAACCTTCATCTGGTCGCCCACCTTTCGGTTCCTCAACCATGAGAAATTGATCGTATGAGGCTTTTTGAACCTCAATAAGATTCGGCATTTCTGCTACTTCAGGAATCTTACCAAAAAATTTCCGTACGCGCTTACGACCATTGAATTGAGACATCATTGCGTGAGTCTGAGCCATCGTCGCTCCTTGATCTTTACTGTTCAAGGTAGACCAACCTTGAAAGCCTTATACCATTAACCTGCATATGCAGACCAGTTCACTTGACACTCAATAATGAGCATCATTAACTTTCCCCACCAACATAAGCCATTTATCTCTTTGACTCTATGATGAAGGGGGAAGTAATCCAAACCTATCCCATTCCTGTTACGAAACCATTGGGAAAAGGTTTTTTACTCATTATTTTCCCTCTTTGTATTAAGAGAAAGAAAATCGGCGAACATAAATGTTCGCCGATAAAATTAAATTTACTTAAGTTCAACTTTAGCACCAGCAGCTTCAAGTTGAGATTTAATTTTCTCTGCCTCTTCTTTAGAAGCACCTTCTTTAATAGGCTTGGGTGCTCCTTCAACCAGATCTTTAGCTTCTTTAAGACCAAGTCCAGTAAGGGCACGAACTTCTTTAATAACATTAATTTTTTGTGCGCCACCTTCAACAAGAATAACATCAAATTCTGTTTTTTCTTCAGCAGCTGGAGCAGCAGCACCAGCAACAGCAGCGACAGCTACAGGAGCAGCAGCCGAAACCCCCCACTTTTCTTCAAGTAACTTAGAAAGCTCAGCAGCTTCCAAAAGGGTTAGATTAGAAAGGTCTTCTACGATCTTCTCTAGATCAGCCATTTTTAAATTCCTTCAATTAAAAGATTTGAACCATTATTAAAACTTATCCAAAAAAACAGAAAAGCATTAAAGCTTTTCCATAAACATGAATACAAACAGCCTTAAGCCGCCTTATCCTCCTGAGCATATGCTCCAATGACACGCGCAACCTGACCAGCAGGGGCATTAACAACCTGTGCAATACGGGTCGCAGGGGTAGAAATCATACCCACAAGTTTTGCACGCAACTCGTTTAATGAAGGCAATGAAGCCAATGACTTCACAGCATCTACACTTAAACTTGTTGCACCCATTGAACCACCAAGGATGACAAATTTGTCATTGCTTTTCGCAAAATCAACAGCAACTTTTGGTGCTGTGATTGGATCTTCTGAATAAGCAATAAGTGTTTGTCCGGTAAACAAACCCACTATCGATTCAGATTCCGTGCCCTGAAGAGCGATTTTAGCAAGACGGTTTTTGGCGACCTTAACGGCACCGCCAGCTTCACCCATTTTTGAACGCAGATCATTCATCTGTGAAACTGTCAGACCGGAATAATGTGCAACAACAACAGAACCAGACTTCCGAAAAGCCTCGTTAAGCCATGTAACAAATTCGCGTTTTTCCGCTCTATTCACTGTCTCTCTCCATTTAACAGATTTGCTTAGAACAAACCTGTTGGTTACCTTTGATAACATAAAATACTTCATGTCACCGATGAGGATCCTGTCCCCTTTTTCACGCACAGCGTTCAAAGGCAACCTTGGCTCAAACCCTTTAAGTCTTTTAACTCTCAGTTTTTACCCCAGTCTCATGCAGGCTTTTTTGATTAAGATACTTAAAAGTATCACCTACAATCTCGGACAGGATATTCCGGAATTTCTTCCGGTACAACCTAAGCTCTATAAAGCTTAGATAGCTAGCTGATCAAAACCAGCATTTAAAATACAATTTTGATGTTCACATACCCCAAAACAAAATTATAAATCAGCTTATACTGTCTCTGAACGAACTGTTGCTGGATCAACTTTAACACCAATCCCCATAGTCGAAGAAACAGCAACGCGCTTAATATACTCACCTTTTGCACCTTGCGGCTTAGCTTTAATAACTGCACTTGCAAAGGCTTTTATATTTTCTACGATTTTTTCAACACCAAAAGAAGCCTTACCAATACCAGCATGCACAATACCGGCTTTTTCAACACGAAACTCAACAGCACCACCCTTAGACGCTTTGACAGCACCAGCAACATCAAGTGTTACAGTACCAACTTTGGGATTGGGCATCAAACTCCGTGGACCAAGAATCTTACCAAGACGACCAACAAGAGGCATCATGTCTGGTGTTGCAATACAACGATCAAAATCTATAGTCCCTCTATTAACGCTTTCAAATAAATCTTCGGCACCCACAATATCAGCTCCTGCCGCCTTAGCTTCCTCAGCCTTATCCCCACGAGCAAAAACGGCAACACGAATATTTCTTCCTGTTCCATTAGGCAAATGAGCAACACCTCGAACCATTTGATCAGCATGACGAGGATCAACACCCAAATTCATTGAAATTTCGATTGTTTCATCAAATTTAGCAACGGCACGCTCCTTAACCATTAAAACAGCATCTTTTAAAGCGTAAAGTTCACTAAAATCGATATCTTTTCGGATATTTTTTATTCTCTTTGCTACTTTTGCCATAATACTAGCCCACCACTTCCAAACCCATCGAGCGAGCAGAACCTTCAACCATACGCATCGCTGCCTCAATGTCATTTGCATTAAGATCTTTCATCTTTGATTCCGCAATCGAACGAATTTTATCGCGAGAAATACTTCCTACAGACACTTTACCAGGCTCTTTTGAGCCAGATTTCAGGTTTGCTTCCTTCTTTAAAAAGAATGATACAGGAGGCGTCTTGAGAGAAAATGTGAAAGATTTATCTTGGTAATACGTAATAACAACTGGAATCGGTGCCCCCTTTTCCATTTCTTGTGTCGCTGCATTAAACGCCTTACAAAATTCCATGATATTAATACCACGCTGCCCAAGAGCTGGACCAATCGGTGGAGATGGAGTAGCAGCTCCTGCAGGGACCTGCAACTTAAGCTGACCTATACTTTTTTTTGCCATAACAATCTGCCTTTAATTTCACTGGTATACTGACAATTCATCTTGCCCGTCACCCGCTTGCAGTCACGTGGTTCGGATCATTAAGCCGACAAAAGCTATAAATCACCTCCCACTCCTTCCTTAAAGTAATAAAAACTACTCTAAGTTTAATCAGAGTTTTTCAACCTGACCAAATTCCAAATCAACAGGCGTAGGACGCCCAAAAATAAGCACTTCAACCTTAAGACGAGAGCGCTCTTCTTCAACCTCTTGAACAATTCCATTAAACGAAACAAAAGGACCATCAGCAACGCGAACTTGCTCTCCAACCTCAAACAATACAGAAGACTTTGGAGACTCAACCCTTTCCTGAACTTGTTTGAGAATTTGCTCAACCTCTCGATCAGAAATGGGAACAGGACGCGCATCCGATCCTAAAAAACCTGTCACTTTAGGCGTATTCTTAATAAGATGATAAACTTCATCTGTTAACTCAGCACGAACAAGAACATAACCAGGAAAAAATTTTCGCTCAGTATCAACTTTGCGTCCACGACGAACCTCTACAACACGCTCTGTTGGAACAAAAATCTTTTCAAAAAGATGATCAAGTCCCTTCTGCTTTGCCTCCTTATCAATAGCTTCCGCTACTTTCTTTTCAAAATTTGAATATGCCTGAACAATATACCAACGAGCTGCCACAGTCACACTTCCTTACATTCTCAACTAAAAAGATATTTCAGAAGATCAATAACCCGCCAAACACCAAAATGCATAACCTGATCCACAATAAAAAAGAAAGCTGAAGCCAATGCAGTTACCAACAAAACCATAATAGTAGAAATAACCGTCTCACGACGTGTAGGCCATTTCACTTTAATCGTTTCTGCATAAACCTGCTTCAAAAAGGTAATCGGATTGGTTTTAGATGCCATCGTCACACTATACTCTCTCTAGTCCTATTGTGTTTTATAGAACAAAATAAACAGAAAAAAATGCAAAAGCCAACTTTCAGACTTATGCAATTTCCTTACTTTCTATTCAATACCGTTTCACACACAAAAAAACAAGCCCCATATCAAAAAAAGCGAAAAAGGCAGCAAAATCCACTCCCTTATATGTAAAATCCCCCTTTGGCAGGGGCAGCAGGACTTGAACCCGCGACCTGCGGTTTTGGAGACCGCCGCTCTACCAACTGAGCTATACCCCTAACTCTCAAAATTAAAATACTTTTAACACCCCTTTAACAAGCATTATTTATTCAATGATCTTAGAGACGATACCGGCACCAACAGTACGACCACCTTCACGAATAGCAAAAC
>NZ_JBHIQN010000006.1:99556-110663 GCF_042196525.1 Bartonella sp. AC62GZZY | reverse complement strand
ATTGCCTTTTTTTATGCGGATATCATCACAAAACAACAGCCCCCATATCTTCATGATGAAATCGCATCAAGCACAGAAGAATATCTGCTACTCAAAAGATTTAGAGTTTTAACCTCGATAAAACAGAAAGCCATTTTACAGTTACTCGCTGATCGGAATGAGAACTTTTAACATCATGATACAGAGCACTATACTCTCTGTTCTTGGCTTTCTTTCCACACTTCAAAGGACGAAAATCCCTTTCCTATCCGGTTGGTAAACAATCCTGTTTCTCAAGAACTGCTTCTTCTTAGCTTCCCATTTCATATGGTTTGTTTCACAAGATTGTATGGACAAGCCCTCTTTTGAAAATTTACCACATACTCTTATAAAAACACTATATGGTAAATTTTACACCTTACAGCACCACACCTCAAACAATAGCATTTTACAGTACAACAGGATAAGCACTCATGCGTATTTTTCAAAAAGCGCCCCTCAAAAAGCAATGCTTGAAAATTTATTTGGTTGATCTGGAGCAGTATACGCATCATTTTATAAGGATGATGAAGGATGTAATCTTAACATGTAGGTGCAAAAGATCGCCTTTTTATCGCAATCACTAAAAGTAAAAGTTTATTTAAAATAGGCGCTGCAAGAGGCACTACAAGAAGCCTTAAGTTAAGGCTGGAACCATTATTTATTGATGAATTACCGCTTGAGTGAAAACCGATATGTTGTTAATAAAATTATAAGCAAAGTTGCTCTTATTTCTGGTGTAGAAGCTTCGCAAAAAAGAGCAACAATAAGTAAGGGGAATTAAGATGTTAAAATATTTATTGCTGTCACCTGTTGTGTTGGTGGCGGGTTGCGCATCTGTAGGGAGTTATTCATCAAATTATGTTGATCAAAGTCTTACAAAGCGTCAGGCACAATTAGTCGCTAACAAATTTATTAGCGATATCAAGAGACCTCTACCACCAGCTACAACCACACTTCTTATAAAGAAAAATAATACAGCAGACAACTTTACTCCTGTATTTATCAATCTGTTGCGACGGAATGGATATAATGTGATCTATACAGATCAACCTCAAAAGCAACAAAACATGGGTGTGAATTTGAGGTATAGAATAAGATTAAATAGTAGCACTATAGTGTCTCTTTTTCAGTATAACGTGAACGGAGAACTACGTGCTCATATAATTACTCAGCCCAAATGAACCCGCTATTTTATGTAAACATTCTCTATATTTTACACGTAAAGACTTAAAAACTCTTGTTAAAGAAAAGAGATTTGCACCTCAATAAAAACTCTTGTTTTTTAGCCAGAGTGAACAAATTTTTCTGTATTTCATCACGATATGAGAAACAATACGTACGAGAAAATAAGTTATGACTTTAGGTTTAAGTATAAGGGAAAGAAGAGTATTAAAAAATAATGAAAAATCCTCCACACTCTAGTGAATTATTGTGCGAAGATTTAAGTGCAAAACTTAGTTTATTTAGTGATTCAAGCAGTTGAATAGTCCGCTGTTTGCAAAAAATGAGTTTTTTAAAAATAAAAGGAAAGACAATGGCAAAAAACACTGTCCAACTGCACTAATAGAAGAACCTTTTAAAATATCATAGTAATAAAAAATGGATAGTTTCCAATGTAATTTATCCACGGTGGTTTATTCAAAAGAAATTTTGTAGAAATAGGATATTTTTAACGTTTTTTGCTTCTCATTTAGTGTACCATAATTCTAGCATACCACAATTCGGAGGTTTTGTGGTTTTCATTGCTAATTGTTATGGTGCTATGATGAACGAACAGAGTTTACAACAGCTATTGCAATGCTTTGCGCTTGTGTAAAGAAAATTATGGCTGTTATTGGAGCACTTTAAAAATATCCTCCGTTAAACTTGAAAAAACCATTGGGCTTTTAAACTTTTAAAATGGATGCTAAATCGTCGTTTTTCTCATAAAAAATGGTATGCACATACTTGCCTTTCACTCCTCAAAGGAAAAAAGCTCCTACAGTTGCCGATCTGTAAAAAGTTCAGCGTCTCTTAGGACTAGTTTTCACTGCTTGATCCCTCATGCGGTTCACTTCATAGGGTTTTATGGATAAGCTACCTTGAAGATTTATCACACTCACCCAAAACACTTGATATAGTAAATTTACTACGCCTTATATCACTGTCCTAAACAACAGTGTTTTACGCAAAAACATGATATACAACCTCTCACTTAATAAGTCATTGTAGCAAAGCTGATAAAAAGCCACACTCTCACCCTCGTAATCTCCAATGAGCAAGGTGGTGGACAGAGATCTATGGAAATTTTTGCTGTTGTTCAAATGGGGAGCGATTTTTCAGCCTTTTACAACTTTAATGCGGGAGAGAAAACCGCAATATAAATTTATGTCCTTGAAGATAAGTATTTTTACGCAAGATAATTCTTTGCTCATACTTGATATGATGAAAGAAAAATGTGAAAATTCTGTTCGGTAATGAGGAGAAAACACCATGATCAAGAGAAGCGTTAAGCTGCTTATCTTAGGAATGATTGGGCTTGCAAATTCTGTTGTAAATTCTTCTGGAAATACTGAAGAATTCTCAAGTTTTGAACGTTCTTTCAATACGGTTCAAGATGCGTCAAACACACAAAAACCTTTTCAGCCTTTAAAAGCTGGAGATTATGACCAAGCCTATGACTATTACATCCAAGGTTATTATTTAAAAGCTTTTCGTGAAGCACTCCGACGTGCTGAAAAAAATGATCCTTTTGCACAAACTCTTCTTGCCCGAATTTATATGGAAGGATGCGCTGTTCCTGTTGACGGTGCGCGTGCTGCTTTATGGTTTGAGCGTGCAGCAAAACAGGGGGAACCTCAAGCACAATTACGCTATGGGCTTATGTTGTTTGATGGTCATTTTATGAAACAAAATCAAGATCTTGGTGAACAGTTTATTCGAAAAGCTGTCAATGCAGGCGTCAAGGAAGCCTATTTTTATTATGGACAACTGCTTCTTTATAAAGCCTCACGTGAAAAACAAGCTCTCCCTGGTGTTTCTTCCCAAAGTCGTGAAAATGAAGCAATCGAGCAAGCCTTAAAATGGTACTTAAAAGGTGCTGCTCTTGGGGATGCTGAAGCTGCTGTTTCTGCTGCCAAAATTCTGTCTTTAGGCACATTAAATCGACCAAAGGATGATCATAATGCCCGTAAGCTCATGGAGGTAGCGGCTCAAAACAACCACTTAGAAGCTCAACTTCTTTTAGCGCAATGGCTTGTACAGGGACGTGGAGGAGAAACAGATTTTCACCGCGCTTTTCATTTACTTCAAAGAAATGCCGTCAACATGATTGCGCCAGCACAAATTTCCCTTGCAAGACTTTATCGAGATGGCACAGGAACAAAAGGCGATATAATCATGGCAGCAGCATGGTATATGCTCGCAAAGGAAGCAAAAATGCAAGCCCCTGATCTTGAAATAATGCTCCAAGGCATGGACAAAACACAACTAGAAAAAGCGCACAAAGAAGCAATAAAGCTCCTTCCTGTTTTTTAAAATACTCCTCTCTGCTGCAAAAAGACAAAATTTATAGAAATTCCGGGAGTTTTTGCACTGTCTAGGTGCTCTCAGCACTAAAAGCAAAATGGCTGATTTGGGTTCAGTGTTTTAGACTTCCAGAATACTCATGCGAGGGCGCTCGCACTCGGAGGGGGCTTGAAAATGCAAGCCCAAAATCTTGATAACGACATTTTCATTGGTAAAGAAAACGCACTGGTAACATTTGCTTAAGCAAACGATATCCAATAAGCAAAAGAGCTAGGCTATTCCGAAAATTCCGAAAGCTCTATTTTTTATTTTTTTGCTTGGATGAAAAACACGCCGACTCTTATTAAAAAACTATTTTTATTGCTAATCCCCCGAAATTACTTTACATATTAAAAGGTATTTTTGGTCGCATACGCAACGATCAACGGGGATTAAAAACCCTAAGGTCCGATACATAAAAATGAACCCACTTTTTGGGTATCCCGGAATTCCCGGAGTTTTTGCTATGTCCAAGTGCTTTCAGCACTAAAAGCAAAAAGGCTGATTCGGATTCAGTATTTTCAAGCTCCCGGAATACTTATGCGAGGGCGCTCGCACTCGGAGGGGGCTTTAAAATGCGAGCCAAAAATCTTGATAATGACATTTTCATTGGCAAAAAAATTCGTTTGAAACGAAAAATGTTGAAAATGTCTCAAAAAACATTAGGTCAACATTTAGGTGTCACTTTCCAACAAATCCAGAAATATGAAAACGGCTTAAATCGTGTCAGCGCAGGGCGTTTAAAATAAATTGCCGCTATCTCAAATGTTCCACTTCTCTTTTTCTATGCTGATATCTTAACAAAACAACTGCCCCCGTACTCTCATGATGAAATCGCATCAAGTACAAAAGAATACCTGCTGCTCAAAAAATTTAGAGTCCTAACCTCGATAAAACAAAGAGCCATTTTACAATTACTCTCTGATCAAAATGAAAGCTTTTAACATCATAATATAGGGCGCTACACTCTCTGTTCTTAACTTGCCTCCCACCCCTCAAAGGACAGAAGCCCCTTCCCTATCCAGTTGGGAAACAATCCGTCTTCTCAGAACAGAACTCTTTTAGCTTCCCATTTTATGTGGTTCATTTCACAAGATTATCCGGACAAGCTCTCCCTCAAATATTCACCACATACTCTCATAAAAACATCACATGTACAAAATTTGATGCCTTACAAACACCACACCTCAAACGATAGTATTTTACAGAAAACAGAATAAGCATTCATACGTATTAAAAAAAAGATAGCCCTCAAAAAGCAATGCTTGAAAATTTTTTTGGTCGATCTGAAACAGAACCTAACGCATCATTTTATAGATAGAGGACATGATCTTAACATGCAAACGCAAAAAATTGCTTTTTTATCATAATCACTAAAAGCAGCAGTTTATTAAAATATACGCCACCAGAAGCACTTCAAGCAGCCTTTACAGCTGAAACCACTATTCATTGATTAATTAACCTATTGATTAGATACCGATATGTTGTTAATGGCTATAAGTAAAGTTGCTCTTATTTCTGGAAGAGGAGCTTCGCAAATAAAGAGCAACAATAAGTAAGGGGAATTAAAGATGTTAAAATATTTATTGCTGTCACCGGTTGTGTTGGTGGCTGGTTGCGCATCTGTAGGCAATTATTCATCAAATTATGTTGATCAAAGTCTTACAAAGCGTCAGGCACAATTAGTTGCTAACAAATTTATTAGCTATATCAAGAGACCTCTACCACCAGCTACAACCACATTTCTTATAAAGAAAAATAATACAGCAGACAACTTTACTCCTTTATTTATCAATCTGTTGCGACGGAATGGATATAATGTGATCTATACAGATCAACCTCAAAAGCAACAAAACATGGGTGTGAATTTGAGGTATAGAGTAAAATTAAATAGTAGCACTATAGTGTCTCTTTTTCAGTATAGTGTGAACGGAGAACTACGTGCTCATATAAGTACTCAGCCCAAATGAACCCGCTATTTAATGTAAACATTCTCTATATTTTACACGTAAAGACTTAAAAGCTCTTGCGAAAGGCAAAGAGATTTGCATCTCAATAAAAACCCTCATTCTAGCCAGAGTGGATAAATTTTATTATAGATTGTGACAATACAAAATAGTGTAAATTATAGCTTTAAGATTTAAGAAAAGAAGAATACTAAAAATAATGAAAAATGCCCCACACCCTAGCGAATTGTTACGCGAAGATGTAAATGCAAAACTTGGACTATCTGTGATTGAAGCAGCTGAAGAGTTTTCTATATCCCGTGTAGCATTTTCTAGGGTCTTGGTAAAAATCCTTATAACGACATTTTCAGTGGCAAATTCATTGGCAAAAAAATTCGTTTGAGACGAAAAATGCTTAAAATGTCTCAAAAAACATTAGGTCAACATTTAGGTGCCACTTTCCAACAAATCCAGAAATATGAAAACGGATTAAATCGTGTCAGCATAGGGCGTTTAAAATAAATTGCCGCTATCTCAAATGTTCCACTTCTCTTTTTCTATGCTGATATCTTAACAAAACAACTGCCCCCGTACTCTCATGATGAAATCGCATCAAGTACAAAAGAATACCTGCTGCTCAAAAGATTTAGAGTTCTAACCTCGATAAAACAAAGAGCCATTTTACAGCTGCTCTCTGATGAGCAGATACGCTAACATTATGTGATAATGCATTCTGTTCATAAGCATTCATGCGTATTTTACAAAACAGCCCCCCCTAGGCATTTTTTGCTTGGACGAAAAACACGCCGACTCTTATTAAAAAACTATTTTTATTGCTAATCCCCCGAAATTACTTTATGACTTGAAAAGTGTTTTGGTCGCATACGCAACGACCAATAGGGATCTAAAAACCCGAAAACTCAAACATGAATTGACCCCGCTTTGCGGGTATCCCGGAATTCCGGGAGATTTTGCTATGTCCAAGTGCTTTCAGCACTAAAAGCAAAATGCTGATTTGAGTTCAGTGTTTTTAGACTCCCGGAATACTCATGCGAGGGCGCTCGCACTCGGAGGGGGCTTTAAAATGCAAGCCAAAAATCTTAATATTGACATTTTCATTGGCAAAAAGATTCGTTTGAAACGAAAAATGTTGAAGATATCTCAAAAAACATTAGGTCAACATTTAGGTGTCACCTTCCAACAAATCCAGAAATATGAAAACGGCTTAAATCGTGTCAGCGCAGGGCGTTTAAAAGAAATTGCCGATATCCTCAATGTTCCAGTTTCCTTTTTCTATGCGGATATCTTAACAAAACCACAGCCTCCGTACCCTTATGATGAAGTTATATCAAGTACAGAGGAATATCTGCTGCTCAAAAAATTTAGAGTTCTTACCACGATAAAACAGAAAGCCATTTTACAGCTGATCTCTGATTAAAATGCAAGCTACATCACACGATAGCGCACACCACGCTCTATCCCATGAGGCACTATAATAAACTCCGTATTCACATGCTCTCAATTAAAAATACCTCATGTTTACGGAACTTATATTATTGCCATCAATGATGATATTTTACAATAAAACGGGATAAATTTTCCCAAAATCCCAAAAAATGTTTGTGTAAATTTTTAAAAAGCTTGCGTCTGAGCACTTTTTATGGTCTTGCAAAGAACTGAAAAGCAAAAATACATAAAGGTCCTTTTGTACTTTTTTCTGCAACGCCCATAAGCAAAGACAATGAAGAGCATACAAGGATTATGGAGAGAGCCGCAAGGCTAACAAGGGGGGGGTAAACCCGAAAATAAAAAAAGAGCTTGACTGTTAAAGGCAGCAAAGAAAAGTGCCATAAAGACAACAAGAGAGTTCTTTTTGCAAGAATAGAATTGGATAGAAACGATGAAAATTAATGGCAATGAAATTCGTCCTGGTAATGTGATCGAACATCAAGGGAGCTTATGGGTTGCTGTTAAATGTAACGCTGTAAAACCAGGAAAAGGTGGTGCATTTAACCAAGTTGAAATGAAAAATTTGATTGATGGTACAAAACTTAATGAACGATTTCGTGCTGCTGAGACAGTTGAACGCGTGCGCCTTGAACAAAAAGATTTCACCTTTCTTTATCAACAAGGGGATGCTTTGGTCTTTATGGATTCAGAATCTTATGAACAACTTGAACTCCAAAAGGATTTTGTTGGTGAACGTGCCGCTTTTCTCCAAGATGGGATGACTGTTACAGTTGAACTTTATCAAGAAAAGCCTATCGGCATCTCACTTCCTGATCAGGTTGCTGTCACGATTGCTGAAGCCGATCCTGCACTTAAAGGACAAACAGTTACAGCTTCTTATAAACCCGCTATTCTTGAAAATGGGATTCGGATTCTTGTTCCTCCCTTTATGAATGCTGGTGAACGTATCATTGTAGACACCAATGAGTTGATTTATTTGCGTCGTGCAAATGAAAAAGATAAATAAAGGAATAAACAATGGCCCATTCTGCAGTCATGAATGTCATGGTGCAAGCTGCAATGAAAGCAGGACGCTCGTTGGTACGTGATTACGGTGAAGTGCAAAATTTGCAAGTGTCTTTGAAAGGACCTGCAGATTATGTCAGCCAAGCAGATCGCAAAGCGGAAAAAATTATTTTCAATGAACTAAGCAAA
This sequence comes from Bartonella sp. AC62GZZY, assembly GCF_042196525.1. Taxonomy (NCBI): domain Bacteria; kingdom Pseudomonadati; phylum Pseudomonadota; class Alphaproteobacteria; order Hyphomicrobiales; family Bartonellaceae; genus Bartonella; species Bartonella sp. AC62GZZY. The sequence goes on along the minus strand of NZ_JBHIQN010000006.1, from coordinate 102,486 downwards.
GCACGCCCCAAATTTGGTTTTCTGATGGAAGAGTCTGAGGAAATCATTGGCGAAGATTCACAACATCGTTTTATTGTTGATCCTTTAGATGGTACTACAAATTTTCTCCATGGCATTCCTTTTTTTGCTGTTTCCATTGCTTTAGAAAGCCAAGGAAAAATCGTTGCTGGTGTCATTTACAATCCCGTGAGTGATGAACTCTTCACCGCAGAACGTGGGTGTGGTGCTTTTTTTAACGACCGGCGCTGTCGCGTTTCTGCTCGACGCAGACTAGAAGATTGTGTCATTGCCACAGGCATGCCTCATTTTGGTCGACCAGGTCATGGAACCTATCTTATTGAATTACGTAATGTGATGATGGAAGTCGCTGGATTGCGCCGTTTTGGCGCTGCTGCTCTTGATTTAGCTTATGTTGCTTCTGGCCGAACCGATGGCTTTTGGGAAGATAACCTGCAAATTTGGGATATGGCTGCTGGAATACTGATGGTTCGTGAAGCCGGTGGTTTTGTCACTGATAAAGAAGGCGGCAACAATATATTCCGTAAAAAAAATATTATCGCCGGCAATGAACACATTCGCCTAAAATTAGAAAGAGTTCTCAAAAAAGGCATTTAAGCCTTAAAAAAAATCCAACAGATTACCTCAGCCAAGCAGATCGCAAAGCGGAAACAATATTATCAATGAATGAAGCAAAGCACACCCCAAATTTGGTTTTCTGATGGAAGAGTCTGAGGAAATCATTGGCGAAGATTCACAACATCGTTTTATTGTTGATCCTTTAGATGGTACTACAAATTTTCTCCATGGCATTCCTTTTTTTGCTGTTTCCATTGCTTTAGAAAGCCAAGGAAAAATCGTTGCTGGTGTCATTTACAATCCCGTGAGTGATGAACTCTTCACCGCAGAACGTGGGTGTGGTGCTTTTTTTAACGACCGGCGCTGTCGCGTTTCTGCTCGACGCAGACTAGAAGATTGTGTCATTGCCACAGGTATGCCTCATTTTGGTCGACCAGGTCATGGAACCTATCTTATTGAATTACGTAATGTGATGATGGAAGTTGCCGGACTTCGCCGTTTTGGTGCTGCTGCTCTTGATTTAGCTTATGTTGCTTCTGGCAGAACCGATGGCTTTTGGGAAGATAACTTGCAAATTTGGGATATGGCTGCTGGAATACTGATGGTTCGCAAAACCGGTGGTTTTGTCACCGATAAAGAAGGCGGTAGCGATATATTTCGCAAAAAAAATATCATTGCCGGCAATAAACACATTCGCATTAAACTATAAAAAACCCTCAAAAAAGGCATTTAATTCTTACAGTTTTTTACAAAACCCTTAGAATCTTAAAAAACCACATGAAGAGAGAGTTTTTAATTTTCTTACAGAAAACGATAGAAACTCGCGAATGAGATAGTGACAAAAAACATCACCACGAACAAAAAATGTACTTGCTATAAGCCCCCACAAAAGCAATTATTGCACCTGAGGCAAAAACACAGTCCATTTCCTCCTCAATATATGCTCTTTACAGTGCGCCATCCATTGATCTAAAAATCTTTCCTCTCTCATAAAAGCTGCCGCATATGCTTAAGAGTTTTCACTCTTTTCCACCACTGCATAATAGCAGAGATTTCAGAAAAACCACTGATTTATCCCCCCTTATTCAACCGTTTTGCAAATAGTTTATCAACTGCTGACGACATTTATAATAATGAGAATCTTTGTTTTCCAAAATTGCTTTCTGCATTTCACTTGCAAGCTGCTCTTTATCTTTTTCAACAGCCTCTTTCAGCGCCTTTACCTTCTCATCTCCAAAGATAATTTTTAATTTTTCTTTTAACTTTTTTTCCTCAACAAGCTTCTCCCAAAAGATCAACCGGTTATCGCATGTCTCATTTGATGATTTCATCCACTCTTTAACGCCTAATTTGTAAGCTTCTTCAAATGTTGGATTCCCTTCAAAAATGGAAAGATTTTTTGCTCTATTTGTGTCATTCTCTTTACAAGTATTGATTACATCTCTAACTGTGACAGAATGGCAACCATTATCAAAAGCAACATAGCCCTTTTTCACTGTTTTAATAAGCTTCTTATAGTAAATGAAAGTTTCTCTTGCCGCCTTATAATCACTGGAAATATCACACAACAACGACAACACATTCTTTTTACAATATAATAATAAAGTACACTCACCAGACCAAGATTCCGAAAGGTTTAGCATTTTCTCTATCTCTTTGTGTTCTGTACTCATAGATATGTTGTCCCACAAAGTATCTGTAAATTTTTTCTTTTCATCCTCCCCTGTAAAGTTTTTCTTTTGGTGCTGTTTGCATTCAGCTATAATCATATCATCAAGAACATATAACCACCAATGAAGTAATAACATCGTAGGTTGACTCCGTTTTTTGTTCGTAAGAGGATCTACAAACTTTTGCAGAGTTATTCCGTTCTTGCTCATTAATCGCACTGCTTTTAAAAAAAATTTCCTAAAATACGAGGTATCCAAGAGACTACATATTTTTTTGTAATGTTCATCAGTAAGTTTTTTTCCAAGTGCTTGCTTGTACAATAAACGCACTTTGTGATCCCCTCGAACACAAATATCCTTTACCAATGGAAGCCGATCTCCACTGAATTTCATATCTTCCCTAGGATTTTTTATCCCCAGTGCGTCTCTTTCCCATAACCTTACTCCCTCATCCCATTGTTTCAACCATTCCTGCGATATTTTTTGAGTTTTTGCAAAAAGTCTTTGTTCCCCTTGTACAATAATATATTTATGTCCAGCGCACTCTTGCTCTTTTTGCTCAAGTTGTTTAGTCAATTGAAGACACTTCTGTTTCCCTTGTGCAATAATATCTTTATATCCAACGCACTCTTGCTCTTTTTGCTTAAGTTGTTCAGTCAATTGAAGACACTTCTGTTCCCTTTG
>NZ_JBHIQN010000006.1:93426-99456 GCF_042196525.1 Bartonella sp. AC62GZZY | reverse complement strand
TGCAATAATATCTTTATATCCAACGCACTCTTGCTCTTTTTGCTCAAGTTGTTCAGTCAATTGAAGACACTTCTGTTCCCTTTGTGCAATAATATCTTTATATCCAACGCACTCTTGCTCTTTTTGCTCAAGTTGTTCAGTCAATTGAAGACACTTCTGTTTCCCTTGTGCAATAATATCTTTATGTCCAGCGCACTCTTGCTCTTTTTGCTCAAGTTGTTTAGTTAAATGCTTGTTCTGATAAATTGCCAATGCAAGCATTAAGCTTCCCCCACAACACACTATCATTGCCAAACCGAACAAAAAATCCACTGAGTATCCCGAATACCACAACTTCCCCATCAATATGATGCAGAAAATCATAACACCGCATCTTACACTCCCATATTTTTTCCCCCATTTCCACATGACCTTAATTGTAGCTATTCTGAAAGCTATTGCCAATTTTATGTCTTCTTCCATTCTTGCTCTCTTTTATTCTCACCAACATTTAACGCAGCTCTTTTATCGATCCCTCGATATTGTATCAATATGTATATATCTGATTTGAAAATAACTACATATTATATTTTAATAAAAATAATACACAAAATATAGATATTTTTATTGGTAAAATAAAACAATTTGTATTTAATTGTATTGCTCTTATGCTTTATGCACTTTAAAGAAAAGCCTTATAATTCTTAAAATGCACTCCCATAATATTGGTTCAAAGTACTCAAACGCCTAACACAGCAAAACATGGCTGCGTGCTCACCTTGTTTTGTAAAATTGATAAAAAGTGTCTCTCTACTCATTTATCGGCTCTTTTTTAGTAAATCGGCATCATCATACACTCTCCTAACCCCTAATGTTATACAGCCCATAAAACTTGAGACGCTTCATGAAGAGGACTTATTCTTTCTAAAGTGTTTACCTCACGCAATCTTCCCTGTTTGGTATATGCAAGAGACATGGTTTTAACTGATTCAACATAACCAAATTTGAAACGAGAAATTCCATGTAAGATCTCTCATGAAAAACAATGCGTTATCATTATAAATCAACGTGACAGTGCTGTTATGAAGAGAACTCCTTGCACATCTTAATAGTCCATAGCGATTTAACTGGATATTATTTTATATTCTGTACACAAATGAAGTATTTTTATAAAAATGCTTCATCTCAGGCAGAAAAAAGAACAGCCCGTTAAAAAAGAAAAACACCTTAAAGCTTGCCTTTCTTTTTTCCATGAGAGTTTCAAATTGATAAGCCTGTCTGAAAAGAGTGCTGTTTATGCCTTTAAAGATACTGCTCTTGTATCAAGATCACTTACTCAGATGAGAATTGCAGTTTAGCCAAATGCGCATAAACATTATTTTTTATAATGAGTTTTGTGTGTTCCTTCTTCCACAAGAGAGCCTTTATCCATCACGAGAATACGATCCGCTTTTAAAATTGTTGCAAAACGATGTGCAATGACCAAGGTTGTACGATTTTGCATCAATCCTTCTAAGGCATCTTGCACCAACTTTTCACTGTTTGCATCTAAAGAAAATGTTGTTTCATAAAGTAGTAATACTTTGATTTATAATAATAATTCATTGTCTTGTATGTTGAATGAGAATCTCGAATACCGTAGGATTCTCTCATTTCAAATCGGTTCCATGGTGAATCAATCAAAACTATGTTTCTTGCACGTACCAAGCGGGGAGAGTCCGCGTGAATAAAAAAACTATTAAGAAAAGATTTAAAATGCCTCTCATGAATCGTCTCAAGTGCTAAGGGCTGTAACAACATCCACGAGTTGGCAAATATAATGATGGTGCTGGCTTGCTTTTTCATAAGCGTAAATATGCAGGTGCACAATAGCTTTACCGTTATAGCATTCATGGATGCCGTCGCGAAATGGACTTGGGTGCTCTTTGAGAGATATATCTTTAAAATAAGCCTGTGAAACTGTAACAAAACGGCGTTCTGTTTTCCGTGAGGAACAAAATCCCATTAAAAAACGGAATAAACAAAAGTGTGAGGCAATAAGCAATCTCCATTATTTAAAAGATATTGCTCTGAGCTGGCAAAGTGTGTGATGGTGCTGGCTTGCAGTAAGAGGGCTGCATTTCTTAAAATCGCCTATGCAATACCAATGCGTTGTCTTTGCCCTCCAGAAAGCATGGTACTGCGTTCTCCTCCTTGCGTATTAAAGTCGTTTGGTAAAGCTTGAATAAATTCAAGTGCATTGTCCGCTTTAGCGGCAGCAAGAATTTCTTCTTCATGGGTATTTTCAATTCAAAAAAGATGAACTGTTTGCAATCGTTTTATCTGAGATTTTTATACGCTATGAGAAGAGGTGTATGCGTGTATTTCAAAATGATTTTTGAATTTAAAAAACGCAACCACTACGATTTATAAGGGTTTAAGACCTATCTTTTTCTGTTGGATGCGTTTTTGAATTAAATTTAAAGTGCACTCTTTGACAGGATAAAAAAACCATCGTTTGCAATCGTTTTGTTTAAAATTTTTGTACCCCATAAGAAGGAGGCTTTTACATGCCAATATTACCAAAACGATTTTTGAACTTAGAAAGACGACCACCACGGTCTACAAGTGTTTGGGATCCACCTGTCCATGCTGGATGCGTTCTTGGGTCAATATCTAGATTAAGGGTATCACCTTCTTTTCCCCAAGTGGAACGCGTCGTATATTGGGTTCCATCCGTCATTACAACGGTAATTTTGTGATAGTTGGGATGAATATTCGCTTTCATGCGTCAAACCTTTTGCGTTTATAGAATGAAAGAACACTTACTCATTTTTTTAAGTGCGCTTCCTTTGTCTTTTTGATACACTGATTTAAAGTATTTATTTCTATAGCTGAGCACGCATCAAAAAACAAGTGTTCAAGATACATCATTGTATCAAGTGTTATAAATCATTTAATAGAGTGAGCGAAATTTTATAATGTTACATTATCATTCAGAAAAATCTACGAAATCTTCCCATAAAAAATCTTCATTCTCTTCGCTTGCAATTTTTGTTCCTTATCTTTTGCGCTATCGTTGGTTGTTTATCTTTGCCTTTATTGCTTTGTCTGTTGCCGCTCTGATCACATTAGCTTTGCCAGTGGCTATCCGACAAATGTTTGATCATGGGTTTTCTACTTCAAGCCATGGACATATCAATTTTTACTTCGGAATTTTATTTATCTTAGCTTTGTTTCTCGCATTTGCTTCAGCTGGACGTTATTACTGTGTTATCACCTTGGGAGAACGGATTGTTGCCGATTTACGGCGTGATGTGTTTGTTCATATTATGAGACTCTCTCCTGCTTTTTTTGATCGGTCACATTCAGGAGAGATTGTTTCAAGGCTTCTAACCGATACAACACAAATAAAATTAGCCGTTGGTTCGACCGCCTCTACTGCTTTGCGTCAGTTGATTATCGTGATCGGAGCTGTCGTGATGATGGTGATCACCAATGCCAAATTATCTTTGCTGGTTCTGGCTGCTATTCCTATTGTGGCCATTCCCTTGGTAGTCTTTGGACGTAAAGTTCGCTCTCGTACCCGCGCGGCGCAAGATCGTCTCGCAGATGCCAATGCTGTTGCTACAGAGCAGGTAAGTGCTATTCGCACTGTGCAAGCTTTTACCGCTGAAAAACTCGTTACAATACGTTTTTCACAATTGATAGAACGTGCTTTTCAAACAGCACGTGCTTCTGTAATCTTGCGCTCCTTTTTTACGGGGTTTGCAATTTTTTTGGTTTTTAGCAGTGTGGTTGCTGTTTTATGGATTGGATCGCGTGATGTTTTGAATGGAACGATGACAGGAGGGACCTTAGGACAATTTGTCCTTTATGCGGTTTTTGGAGCTTCTACTTTTGCGCAATTATCGGAACTGGGAGCAGAATTAATCCAAGCAGCAGGCGCTGCTGAACGGCTTGCCGAATTGTTACAAGAAAAACCTACTATTGTAGCTCCTAAAAATGCTTTATCATTAGAGCAACCTGTTCGAGGTGAACTTGTTTTTGATCAGGTTGATTTTACCTATCCCTCTAGACCACAAGAGAAGGTTTTACGCTCACTTTCATTTTCTGTAAAAGCAGGCGAAACGGTTGCTTTTGTTGGGGCTTCCGGAGCAGGAAAAAGCAGCATTTTTTCTTTGATCCTTCGTTTTTATGATCCAATAAGTGGAACAATTCGGTTGGATGGCATGGAAATTAATCGCCTTTTTTTACAAGATTTACGCAGTGCAATTTCCTATGTTCCACAAGATGTCGCCATTTTTGATGGAACATTGCGTGATAATATTATTTTTGGAACTGAAAATACCCATGAAGAGGAAATCCTTGCTGCTGCTAAAGCGGCTAATGCACTTGAATTTATTCAAGCTTTACCAGATGGCTTGGATACGCAAGTAGGAGAACGCGGTACCATGCTTTCTGGGGGGCAAAAACAACGCATTGGTATTGCGCGGGCAATTTTAAGAAATGCACCCCTCTTGCTGCTTGATGAAGCAACATCTGCTTTGGATGCAAACAGTGAAAAGTTGGTGCAAGACGCCTTAGACGGGTTGATGCAAAATCGAACAACATTGGTCATTGCGCACCGTTTGGCAACAATTTTAAAAGCAGATCGTATTCTTGTGATGGATAAAGGCGCTCTTGTGGAAGAAGGAACCCATGCCGAACTTGTGGCAAAAAATGGCGTTTATGCCTATCTCGCAAAATTGCAATTTTCACCTGAGTGAGTGATCTTGATACAAGAGCAGTACTTGGGCAGCAGTACTTGGGCGTGAATACCGCGCTTTACAGGCAGAGGATTATTAATTTAAGGGCTCATGGAAAAAAGAGGGATAAGAATTAAGATGAAAAAGAGGAGCAAGAATTGAGGCAGTTTCTTTTTGAATTACAGATTGTTCTTTTTTCTGCATAAGGTAGATCATTTTTATAAAAACGCTTCTATGTACAGAATATAAAACGATGCCAAGTTAATCTCTATGATTAAGGTGTATAAAGAACTCTCTTCATAATAAAACCGTCATGTTGTTTATTATAAAGATAATTTATTATTTTTCGTGAGAAATCCTAATACCATAGGATTTTCTTATGCTAAACTCTCATAGTGAATCAAACAAAATCTTTTGCTTGCACATCACAAGTGGGGTTGGTGTGTGGAGTGAAATTGTACAAGAAAGGAGCAAGAACCTCTCTTGCCCCTTTAAGTTCCAAGGGATATCACAACATTGGAGCGCTGACAAAAGAATATACGCTGGCAAAGATTAATAATGGTGCTCGCTTGCTTGAGTCCCTTATGCAGCTTACTTGATAGACTCTACCCTAAAAACTTACCCCACTCTTTAAAAAAAATTAATATGAAAAATTTTTCATGCCCTCTACCTCAGCGCTCTAAACAATAGTGTTTACCGAAAATCATGATAAGCTGTAATTTATAAATACGCTTCTCTCATCTGTAAAAGTATCCTTTTATTCTCTTTTAAAAAACGAACATTTTTTGAACATTGTTTGCAGATTCTTATTATTGAAAAAGAGCAAAGATTTTTTTAGCGTTTTTGGGTGTCTCTATAATTTTTGTGTGAGCGCGTATGAGCAACAGCTTTTGTAATAAACCCGCTTTTGGCAAAATTGTAAAATTTTATCAAATTTATTGTTTGTAAATATCACCACGACCACTGTTCTTCTCTTGCAGACACAACAACCTCAAAACACTTTCTCTTTGCTCACAAATCGTCTCTCCAACTCTCTCTTCCAGTCATAGCCTATAAAAGTAAGGATAGAGTGCTTTGATTGGACACCATCTTCTCATCCCCAAGACCCACAATCCCATCATTTATATTTACAGCCCTCATTTATAGCACCTCCTGTCGTGCTTTAAGAAGGCATTTTAACGATGATAGGAACGTGTACAAAAGTATCTAGAGCAATATCTTTTAAATAATGGAGATTGCTTATTGCCTCACATTTTTGTTTATTCCGTTTTTTAATGGGATTTTGTTCCTCATGGAAAACAGAACGCCCTTTTGTTGCAGTTTC
>NZ_JBHIQN010000006.1:47428-93326 GCF_042196525.1 Bartonella sp. AC62GZZY | reverse complement strand
GGGCTTGTTTTAAAGATATATCTCTCAAAGAGCACCCAAGTCCATTTCGCGACGGCGTCCATGAATGCTATAACGGTAAAGCTATTGAGCACCTTCATCTTTACGTTTGTGAAGAAGAAAGACGGCACCATCACACTCTTTGGCTAGCTCAGAGCAATATTTTTTAAATAATGGAGATTGCTTATTGCTTCACATTTTTGTTTATTCCGTTTTTTAATGGGATTTTGTTCCTCATGGAAAACAGAACGCCCTTTTGTTGCAGTTTCATGGGCTTGTTTTAAAGATATATCTCTCAAAGAGCACCCAAGTCCATTTCGCGACGGCGTCCATGAATGCTATAACGGTGAAGCTATTGTGCACCTTCATCTTTACGTTTGTGAAGAAGCAAGACGGCATCATCACACTCTTTGCTAGCTCGTGGATGTTGCGACAGCCTTTGGCACTAGAGAGGGGTCATAGGAGGGATTTTAATCTTTTCTTCTATATTTTTACCCACACGCTAGCCCCGCTTGTGATGTGCAAGGGAATGGTTTTGATTGATCCAAGATAAACAGATTTGAAATGAGAAAATCTTACGTTATTCGGGCGACTAATTCAATATAAATAATGCTAAATTATCATTATAAGTCAATGTATTGTGCAAATATGATATATCTTTAGGGTCTTTATGTTTTAAAGCTTGCACGAAATCATAATTTTTTTGTATAGTGAGCCAAGTGTGTGCAAAATACACACCCCTAACCATTTCAAATCATTTAGCTGTTTCAGTAACAGATAAGCCAAGTTCTACGATTATATCTTCAATCACCAATTCATCGAAGTGCAGCGGATTTTCATCATTTTTTAGCGCTCCCTCTTCAGTGATCCTCTAGATAATTAACTCATTCAGCATCTATACCAGCAAAGCGAAATATTATGTGCTAATTTTTCTTTACATTCATTAACCAAGAACCCTCAAAATGACCTTTTAGCGGATAGAGCCAAAAGGATGAGTCATTCAAAAATCATTTGGTGATATAACTATATCAAGAGCACCGAGAATATGTCTTAGTTTCTAAGTATAGGCGATTTTCCCTCTTTTATCGTATCAGTCTTGTCGAAGGCTTTAAGTCTTTTATGTTTAAATCAAAAAATCATAATTGGATTATATTGCATAAAGATGCTTTTTTTGATTTTTTCATTTAACACACGATAAGGTACCATTTAGGCACGATGAGAAGCTTTCCCCTTATATCATGATTTCAGAGCTGCATGAGAAGAATAAAAGATGATGTGGCTTAATAAGAGAGTTTGTTCATAAGCCGTTTGGGTGTCTTAATCAAGGATGCCGTTAGGCGCCTCTGTAAGGTTTTCCTTGAGCTTGAGGAACCAAGGCTTGTTAGTCCCTTCGTTAAATGCGGGTCTGATGTTATGATTTTGGAGAGCGATTATGAAGAATTTGAGAGGCAGACAGCCTCTCATTTTGATTTGTATGCAAACGAATTGCACCCTATTTATTCAGGGAGAATAAGAACATACCCAGGAGGTGCTAAACGGAATAAGAGAGCGTCGTAACCCCACGCAGCATACAGGGAGCAAATAGAAAAAATGCCTTCACCAATTGCTAAAAGTAATGTGAGCGATATACCGGCCTCATCTGCTGTTGCTTCGCGGCGTTGTAAGTAGTATCCGACAAAAAAGAAAAAGCACGTTATTCCACTCGCACCTGCAAAGAAGCTTAATACGGCATGAACCGGTCCACGTATGCTGAACAGGATAAGAAAAATTGTGAAAGTAAATACTGTAAAGATCCCTTCGAATACCCTACGCACCATATTGCACAATTTTCGCATCATAATTGCAGAAAAGCTCTGTTCTACGTATCGATTTTTTCTTTTGATGCTTGTATTCTTAGAAGATATACTGTTATTTTTAGAAGATATACCGTCCACAACTCCCCCCGTTTTAAGCCAAGATGCTATGAAGCTATTTATTTTTAATTATATCATCAAAAAATACAAGAAAAATTTATTCATTTTAACGAAAAAATAGGTGTTTTATTGAGGAGCAAATCTATTTTCTTTCGCAAGAGTTATTCAATTCGTTCGCCAATAGAAAAACTACCCCCATTGAAGAGGAAGCTATCCTGACGCAGAAAAGCTTCATAAGCTGTATTTCAATCCGCTCAGAAATCGCAACTCTCTAATCTACCCGCTTAATCCACCTTTAAAACTGCAATCAAATAAATTCTGCTGATGACAAGTAATGATAACATGAAAAAGAAAAAATATCACAATATCAAACTCTTCAATACAGTATGAGCTTTATGATTTTCACGCAAAAAGCAAGTGCCCACTTCATGAATGACACCATACTAAAGTGCTGTGCATTCACAAATTTCCTAGCATTATCTCCCCTTCTCGAAATTGCACCTCTCCCGCAATCTTATCTCTCAGGTAGCACCCATTAAAGGCTTTTAAAATATCCAAGGAAACAATTTTCTGAGAAGCTTTCAAGCCTAAAACGCCCCCGCCATTTTATCTATGGTGAGGGCACCCCAAATCACGCAGAAACATGAAAAATCTCTCCGCATTTAAAAACAGAGCTTGTGCTTCAATTGCACGCTTTTTCCTGTTCTTTGGTCCATTGTCCTAAAGCCGCAAGATGGTTCATCCGAGCCCGATGACGAAATGCCTTCTGTGCAACAGCAATATTTTCATCTTTTCCAGCCCATGCTTTTAAGGCTGCTGCTTGCAATGCGCGTCCATAGGAAAAGGTCAATTTCCAAGGCAATGAGCCTAAAGAATTCATGGCAGATAAATGCGCTGTTGCTTCCTGATCGGACTGTCCTCCAGAAAGAAAAGCAATTCCTGGAACAGCAGCAGGAACCGTTTGTTTAAGCACCTGGACGGTCTTTTCAGCAACTTCTTCAACACTAGCCTTGCGTGCATCCTTGCCATCAATCACCATATTGGGCTTTAAAATCATCCCCTCCAAAAGAATACGGGCTTCAAACAATTCTTTAAAGACAGCCTGTAAAACAGCGCGTGTCACCTCAAAGCAACGCGTAATGGAATGCCCACACGACGGTCCATCCATTAACACTTCCGGTTCAACAATGGGCACAATATTCAACTCCTGACACAAAGCAGCATAGCGTGCGAGAGCTTGTGCATTTTGTCTTATGGCCCCTCTTGTTGGCAAAGTATCGGCATTAATAGCAATTACCGCCCGCCATTTAGCAAAACGTGCTCCCAAAGCATAATAATCTTTTAGCCGCTCACGAAGACCATCCAACCCTTCGGTAATTGTCTCTTGCGGAAAAGCAGCCAATGGTTTGGCTCCCGTATCAACTTTAATGCCTGGCAAAGCGCCTGAATCCCGAATAAGATCCGTCAACATTTGTCCAGTTGATGCTTTTTGCCGAATGGTTTCATCAAATAAAATGACTCCAGAAATGGCATTTTCCATAGCTTCTTTTGCGCTAAAAAGCATTTCACGATAAGCACGGCGACTATCTTCATGAGATTCAACACCAATACTTTCAAAACGCTTGCCAATGGTTGCCGTACTTTCATCTGCTGCTAAAATACCTTTACCTGTATACACCAAAGAAAGTGCAATATCTTCAAGCCGTTCGTTCATAAAAAAAATCCTCTTTATTTTGTCTTTAAATTTTCCAAAAGTGCGCACCACGCGCGATATACTCTACACAACAACACACAGTTCTTTTTTTAGCTGCACTTTAAATAGACATTTAAGCTTGCATAAGGGCAAAAATGCCAGGTAAAATCTTACCTTCCATCCATTCCAAAAAAGCTCCTCCAGCAGTCGAGAGATAAGTAAAATCATTGGCAACACCAGCATGATTAAGGGCGAAAACCGTATCGCCTCCTCCCGCAATTGAAACCAGTTTCCCTTTTTGACTACGTTCTGCTGCATAGCGTGCCACGGCAATTGTTCCCTTATCAAAGGGAGGCATCTCAAAAACACCAAGGGGTCCATTCCACACAAGGGTAGCAGCTTCATCAATTGCAGCATTGATATGCGCAATAGAACGTGCACCAACATCCATAATCATGCCATCTTGTGGAATATCTTCAATGTCATAGAGACGATGTGGTGCATCTTTTTCAAAGCGAAATCCAACGACAGCATCCTGAGGGAGCAGAAGCTTACATTGACACTCTTGCGCTTTTTTAATGATTTTTTTAATTGTTTCCATCAATGCATGTTCACACAGTGATTTCCCTACATGGATACCTTGCGCCGCTAAAAAACTGTTGGCCATGCCCCCACCAATAACCAAAGAGTCGACTTTTTCCACCAAATGATTGAGCACAAAAAGCTTACTAGAAACCTTGGCACCTCCCACAAGGGCAATTACAGGACGTGTTGGATTGCCCAATCCTTTTTCTAATGCCTGCAATTCACCTTGCAAAGAGCGTCCTGCATAAGAAGGCAACAAATGCGTTATGCCCTCTACCGAAGCATGGGCACGATGAGAAACTGAAAAAGCATCATTAACATAGAGATCGCCATTATGAGCCAAAGCTTCTGCAAAAGAACAATCATTTTTTTCTTCCCCTGAATGAAAACGAACATTTTCAAGCAGTAAAACACTCCCATTTTGTAATGACTCAACTGCAACCTGCACCGCCGAACCGATACAGTCAGGAGCAAAAGCAACCGGCTGATTAATGATCTTTTCCAATACTTGTACAACAGGACGGAGTGAAAACTCTTGTTCTACCTTTCCTTTGGGGCGACCACAATGAGAAAGCAGAATAAGTTTAGCACCACGCTTTTGTAGCTCAACGAGTGTTTCTTTATGTCGTACAAGACGTGTCTCGTCACAAACTTTGCCCAGTGCCATAGGAACATTAAAATCCACGCGCACAAGAACACGTTTGCCCAAAACATCAACATCATCAAGTGTACGAAACCCCATCACTGCTTCCTCTTCACTTTCCATTGTTTCAAATAAAAACGCATCCAACAACCCTGCCCACTTTTCTTTCCACTTATCCCCTCTTTGCTTTTACAAGAGATCCACAACATCCTATCTCTCACCCTGTGCTTAAAAATCCAAAGCTTTTATCGTCAAATGTACAAAAGCCCACCATTGCTATTAATCTTCATATTCCATTGTGGCAAACAAATGCATTGGCTCAACTTGATCTCTATTAAAGCTTCCTTTTACTTCTAGGCAAAAGAATTTACATCTCCTTTTTTATGACGTTTTCTCAAAGGGTATCTCGTTCAGATCTTGCTTTTTCAAAGTTTATTCTTTTATTCAGCTTTTAAAAGCACGTATTGACCCAGTATTAAAACAAAACACATCATCAATGTTTCAATAGCTCTTCTCTCTAGCGCATGAGAACAACAGCCTCTATCTGTTTTTCTCAAAATTGCACAAAAATGAGACTTTTTCCTATAAAAAGAGGACCCTGAGGTCCTCTTATATTGTCTTAGCAAAAGCCACAGCCGTATCACTCATACGGTTAGAAAAGCCCCATTCATTATCATACCAAACCAAAACACGACAGAGCTGACCATCAATTACTTTGGTTTGATCATTGTGGAAAATCGCTGAATAAGGATTATGATTAAAATCACAACTCACGAGTTTCTCTTCTGTCGTGTCTAAAATTCCCTTCAAAGAACCTTGTGCAGCAGCAGCAATAGCTGTATTAATTTCTTCGATTGTTGTGGAACGCTTAGCAATAAATGTCAAATCAACCACAGAAACATTAGGGGTTGGAACACGAATCGATACACCATCAAGCAATCCCTTTAATTCTGGCAAGACCAATCCCACAGCTTTTGCCGCTCCTGTTGAGGTAGGAATCATAGAAAGAGCTGCCGCACGTGCACGATAAAGGTCCCGATGCATTGTATCCAACACAGGTTGATCACCCGTATAAGAATGGATTGTTGTCATGAAGCCCTTTTCAATGCCCACCGTGTTGTGTAAAACTTGTGCAACAGGGGCCAAACAATTGGTTGTACAAGAAGCATTTGAAACAACGCGATGCTCGCTGCTTAAAGATTGATGATTAACCCCATAGACAACCGTAAGATCTGCTCCTTCAGAAGGCGCAGAAACAAGAACACGCTTTGCCCCCGCCTCCAAATGAGCACTTGCTTTATCACGCGCCGTAAAAATGCCCGTACATTCCAAAGCAATATCGATATCCAAATCTTTCCAAGGCAATTGAGCAGGATCACGCTCTGCGCATACCTTTATTAAACCACCTCCCACATCAATAGCATCCCCCACCACCTCAACAGTTCCAGGGAAGCGCCCATGAACTGAATCATAGCGCAACAAATGGGCATTTGTTTCCACAGATCCTAAATCATTAATTGCAACCACTTTAATATCTTGTCGTCCACTTTCTACAAGCGCACGTAAAATATTGCGTCCAATACGACCAAACCCATTAATTGCAACACGAACCGTCATTTCACATGTTTCCTCATCAATTTTTAAAAGCACACCATTTAAAACACAATAAATAGGTATTTCATCAATCCCAAATCATTAATTCCTATAACGTCAATATCTTGATTAATCACTTACTTATCCACAATAATGCACAAGATCATCCACAACACTGTACAGTATAGACGCCCTACGACCAAACCAACTCATGACAACACAAGTTGTCATTTTGTCTTTTCCTCTTTGATCTTTCCAAGCTCTTTTTCTGCGGTCGCAACGACATTTTCCCAAGTAATACCAAAATGCGCATAAAGGGTATCAATTGTTCCACTTGCCCCAAAGCCCTCCATACCAATAAACACACCATCACAGCCAATAAAACGGTCCCATCCTTGGGAGACAGCAGCTTCAATAGCAATTTTAATCGGTGCCTCTCCAATGAGAGCACGCTGATAGGAGAGAGATTGTTGAGAAAAAAGTTCAAAACAAGGAACAGAAATCACACGCGTTGGGATATTTTTTTCTTCTAAAACCGCATGTGCTTGTACCGCAATTTGCAATTCTGAACCGGAAGCAAATAAAGTCACTTGCGCTTCATCACTGGCCGTTAATAATTCATAAGCACCAAGCATACAGAGATTTTCTTCTTCATACTCTTGACGCAAAAGCGGTAGATTTTGTCGACTCAAAGCCAAGGTAGAAGGTGTTCCGCGTGCTTTCAAAGCCAATTGCCAACATTCGACTGTTTCCATGGCATCAGCAGGGCGAAATACAAGATGATTAGGCATGGAACGCAGGCAAGCCAAATGCTCCACAGGTTGATGGGTAGGACCATCCTCACCAAGACCAATAGAATCATGGGTCATGACATAAACCACCCGCAACCCCATAAGAGAAGACAAACGCATAGCGGGACGCATATAGTCAGAAAAGCATAAAAATGTTCCCCCATAAGGAATAAAGCCCCCATGAAGAGCAAGCCCATTCATTATAGCGCCCATTGCGTGTTCGCGAATTCCATAATGCAGATAGCGCCCTGAAAAATCATCTGCAGAGATACTTTTCATTTGGCTGCTTTTTGTGTTATTGGACCCTGTTAGGTCGGCAGAACCACCAATGGTTTCCGTAATGACTTCATTGATCACTTCAAGAGCCATTTCCGAAGCTTTACGCGTAGCAACAACGGGGCGCTCTTCAACCAATTTCTGTTTATAAGCATCGATAGCGCCATCAAATCCGCCCACGAGATCGCCCCGCATCAATCTTTCAAACTCCACACGCTCTGAAACAGGAAGATCAGCAAATTTTTCTTCCCATTTTTGACGTTTTTTAGCAGCATTGAGACTAGCCAAGCGCCAATTATCGAGAATATCGGCTGGAATAACGAAAGGCTCAGCATCCCACCCTAAAGCGATACGGGTTTCAGTGATTTCTCGTGCACCCAAAGGGGCACCATGAGCTTTATTGGTACCCGCTTTATTGGGTGCTCCAAAACCAATTGTTGTTTTACAAGCGATCAAAGTTGGTTTATCGGAATTTTGTGCCGCCTCAATAGCCCGCGCAATTGCGGCTTGATCATGCCCATTGACTTTATGTGTCTCCCAACCAGATGCCTTAAAACGCGCAATCTGATCTGTACTGTCAGCAAGGGAAATCTCTCCATCGATAGAAATATTATTATCGTCCCACAACACAATAAGCTTATTGAGTTTCAAATGACCGGCAAGGGAAAGTGCTTCTTGAGATATCCCTTCCATAAGGCATCCATCGCCTACCAACGCATAAGTGTAATGGTTGATAAGATCACCAAAACGGGCATTTTGCAAACGCTCTCCAAGAGCCATCCCCACGGCATTAGCCAATCCTTGTCCGAGAGGACCAGTCGTTGTTTCGATTCCCGCCACATGCCCATATTCTGGATGCCCAGCAAGCTTTGCTCCTAATTGGCGAAAATTTTTGAGATCTTCAATGCCAATATCTTCATAACCAGAAAGATACAAGAGAGCATAAAGCAACATAGACCCATGTCCTGCTGATAACACAAAACGATCACGGTTAGGCCAGCGAGGTTTTTTGGGGTCATGAGCAAGAAATTTTGTATAAAGAACCGTAGCAATATCGGCTGCTCCCATTGGCAAACCCGGATGACCAGAATTTGCTTTTTCAATCGCATCAATAGCAAGAAAACGGATAGCATTGGCCATCTGATTCTGTTGGTGGGTGTTTGTCATGAATAATCGACCATTTCGTTAAATACGTTATTCTGTTGCTTTTTCCGTATTCTCTTAAAGTTCTCAAGAAATACTATTTTCTAATCCTTAGCGTGAGACTTTTTGCCACCACTTCAATAATATTAATAACATTCCCCTCACGCGTTCTGTATATCCATGTCATTTATGCCAATACGCGCAAAAAATCCAGCTTTTAATTTATATCTATCCCCTGCTTTGCTTGCTAAAATATCCTACATACTTAAAAATAAAATGCACACAACACAAGAGTGAAAGTGATTCGTTTTTGCATAACACATTGATAAAGGATACAATTACCCAAAGGATAAAGGCAATGAACCAAGAGACTACAGTTCTACAAGATGCTTTAGAGCACCTAGAAAAGGCACTTAGAACTTTAGAGATCACCATAATAAACCGCAATGCCGTTATTGATAAAAATAACGAATGGGAAGAAGAAATCCAACGAATGAATGCTGACCGCAGCCATCTTGCCCAAGCGCTTGACAAAGCTGAAGCCCAAATTGAACGCTTAGAGTCCGTAAACAAAGAAGTTTCCAAACGTCTTATTAAAGCAATGGAAACAATTCGTGTTGTCATTGATAGATAAAGGTTTGAATGTATGGAAACTGTTTCCGTTACCATTGATGGTAAAATTTATCGCATGGCTTGTGACAAAGGACAAGAACGTCGTCTTATTGCGCTTGCTGCTCAATTAGATCAATATATCACACATTTAAAGAACAATTTTGGTGAAATTGGCGACCATCGTTTATCGGTTATGGCTGGCATAATGATTATTGATGAAATGGAAGAAATAAAACGAGAAAATAAAAAATTACAAGAAGACTACAATACTCTTTTACGACTCCACAACGAAAGAGACCGCACCATGGGGAAAATTATGCGTGACACCACACAACGCATTGAAAATCTCACCAACCAATTGCTCAAAGATGATCAAAACTGCACAAACATTCAAGAACAAGAACAGGAAGACTTCTAAAAAGTACATCAGCGCGTAATAAACCAAGATTTGACTTGCCTCTCACACCTTACAGAACAAAAATCCTAAAACCCACACCAGTGTGTAAACAGTCTGGTTTTTTATAGGAAGGATTCCAGCTACTCACGACTTATGGGATTAACTTAAACCTCAACAAGAAAGCCCTACCCTGAATATTTCACCTCCGCACAAACACTTCCTATATCAAGGAGGCTACCTTATATCACCACATTTCAAATGAGATGTCTTTTAAAAGCGCAATAAGATAACAAAACCAACATCATTGTAAAAAAAATCATATAAATGACAACAACAACAAACAAATAAAGCACCCTTCGAAAAAAAGAGCTATATTCATGTTCCCTATGAATGCATGCCAAAAAATTCTTTCCCCTAGATAATACAATATATATTAAAAAATAACCTTATCTATTATACCGTAAAACACCGCTATTTGATAATATAAGCACCATAGAGTCTTTGCGCCTGAAATGTCCATCCGATGAAACCCACCGAAAAGAACCGTATCATTTATAAACCAGCGTGAATTAAGTATTTTCATCCTTTAGAGCAGGAAAAAAGTCAAACCCAAAGAGTATGTTAATCTCATACAACCTCAAACATCATAAACAACAATAGCTCTTGAAACCATCCTCTACCGACATCTTTATCCTTATAACAAATAATCCATATTTCTCTCCCCACCCCTCAAAATCTCCAAGCTTAATAAAAGAAAGAGCAAGTCGGCATCATCATTATAGTCAGCCCTCAATATTGCAACAGCCCCCTTGGCTCTTGAAACGCTTCATAAGAAGTATGCCTTTCTTGTACAATTTTTACCCACATGTCCCACCCACTTATGACGTACAAGCAAAGAGTTATGATTAACAAAACATAAATAAATTTAAGATAATCTTACGGTATTCGGGGTTCTAATTCAAGTTTAATAACGATAAATTATCATTATAAATCAATATGTTGCAAATGCCCCGACAAAGAATATTTAAAAACACATTCACCCATCACTTTTTCTTATAACATACCAGTACGATTTTTTAGGTACATAATTTTAACTTTATTCAATTCTGTTTGCAAAAGTTTAAAATGAGAACAATTTCAAGGCTCTCATCCAAAAAGAAAAAGAATAAATTCTCATTATCAATGAACATCTCGCTCGTATAAACATCAATAAAGCAATTCCCAATATGCCTCAATGAAATAAAAAGGGGGCTCCCATTAAATGCCCTACCGTAAAAGCAGCTTCCTCAGAACTAAAACAAAATCAAAAGACAATATCACCGGATCTGCTCCCATCACCAAACTGGACGACCTAACGCAATATCTTGCTATCTTACGATAGGAGATAAAAGAATAATGAGTCTATGGAGGCATTCACAAAAGACGAACAGCCGTTGTTTTTAAAGCCTGTTCAAAGGCGCATGAAAAAACACCATGCGTAAACGGCTCAAATCCCTTTCGTTCCATCTTGAGAGACAGAAGCAATACGCAAGAGATTTGTCGCACCAGGCGTTCCAAGGGGAACACCAGCTGTCACAAGGAAGCGATCTCCCCCTTTGCAAAAACCTTCCTGAAATGCAATGGCTGCTGCACGATCAACCATATCCTCTAAACTCCGTGCATCTTGCGTGACCACACAATGAAGCCCCCAAACGAGAGCCAAACGCCGTGTTGTTTCCACAATGGGAGATAAAGCAATAATCGGTCTATTAGGGCGTTCACGAGAGGCGCGCACCCCCGTTGTTCCTGAAGCCGTATAAGCAACGATAGCGGATAGCGCAAGTGTTTCAGCAATCTGACGCGCAGCAAGAGAAATCGCATCCGTTCCTGTTGATTCTGGTGCTGGATGTTGTGCTCCAACCTGAGCGGCATAAGTGTGATCCTGTTCGATTTGCCGCGCGATTCGGTCCATCATAAGCACAGCTTCTTCAGGATAACGACCAGAAGCAGATTCAGCCGACAACATCACCGCATCTGTTCCTGCATAAACTGCTGTAGCAACATCCGACACTTCTGCGCGTGTCGGAACAGGAGATGTGATCATTGATTCGAGCATTTGTGTTGCCACCACAACAGGCTTTCCTGCTAAACGACAAGCTTTTATGAGCTCCATCTGAAGTGCAGGAACCTTTTCCAAAGGCATTTCCACTCCGAGATCACCCCGTGCAATCATAATGCCATCAGAGACCTCAATAATTTTCTCTATATGCTCCAAGGCTTGAGGCTTTTCGATTTTAGCCATCAAAGACACCTTGCTTTTCGTCAACTGACGCACCGCCATAATATCTTCTGGACGTTGAATAAAAGAAAGAGCAACCCAATCAACAGGCTGCTGTAAAAGAGCCTGAAGATCCCCCTTATCTTTTGACGTCATCGCATCAAAAGGCAAAATTGTATCGGGAAAACTGACACCTTTTCGATCAGAAATACGGGCTCCAGCAACCACGCGACACTGTATAGAATGACCATCACAAACTTGCGCACGCAGTTCCACCCTTCCATCATCAATCAACAACCGATTTCCTGGTTTAACAGCTGAAAATACATCCTCATGAGGGAAAAAAACACGCTGTGCATCACCAAGAACATCGCGATTATCTAACGTAAAGCTTTGCCCAACACGCAAATCTGCTTGCCCCTTAGCAAAACGCCCCACACGCAGTTTTGGCCCCTGAAGATCCACTAAAATACCAATGGGGCGTCGAACTGTTTTTTCAACTTCTCGTATAGACTTGACCAAATCACCCAGCATATCACGATCAGTATGGCTCATATTAAGACGAAAAACGTCTGCCCCTGCCCTAAAAAGCTTTTCAATCATCAAACGAGAAAAAGAAGAAGGACCAAGAGTGGCAATAATTTTTACTTTACGTGCACGTTTCACGGTGGAGAATTTCCTGAAAGAGAAGGTATAACTGAATTGTTTAGCAAAGACTCATCCGTCAACTGTACCATCCAACTGGTTTGATTTCCGGTATCGATTTCTTTAAATTCAGCCTTTTGATATCCTCGAGGGAAACAATCATGAACCCCTTGAATGGTAAACTGGCTATCTTGCACACACATGGTCACAGAGCCTGCCCAGTTCCCTTTTTTTTGTGCCCCTTCCGCATAAAAATAATAAAACCGTGAAGCAAGAGGCCCCTCAATTAAAGTTTTACACTCCGTCACTGGTACAGTCCACCAGCCTTCGCTCACCCACCCTGAAAATGTACGATATCCAAGAGCAACCCCTACAGACTGCTGAGTTGTATTACAAACCCTAAAGTCAGCTTTTGCAAAAACAACAAGGGGAAACAAGAGCAAAAGGCTCAAGAGAAAAACTTTTAATCCTTTCTGAAGCACCCAATATCGTTTTTTTAAAATCACAAAACTTCCTCTATAATGCCAAATTCTCAAAACAAATTACACATTTCTTTATTTTAAAAGCTTTTCAAATCTAAAACGTATATTTTTCTTTTTATAGCCCTTTTATCAATGCATATATTTTAAAAATTTTACAAAATATTTAAAGTCAATTTGTAAAAAAACTGTGTAGCTTGACTTACTTTTTATTTTCAAGCTTTTTTAACCTAAATTCGTCGTCGAAAAACAACTTAAAATATATAACTTGGAGAAAAATACAATGAACGATACAGTAACCGATCAAA
Source organism: Bartonella sp. AC62GZZY (assembly GCF_042196525.1). Lineage (NCBI taxonomy): Bacteria > Pseudomonadati > Pseudomonadota > Alphaproteobacteria > Hyphomicrobiales > Bartonellaceae > Bartonella > Bartonella sp. AC62GZZY. Next base: position 79,994 of record NZ_JBHIQN010000006.1, on the reverse strand, counting down.
CACACGCTATATCCGTAAACCAATTACGCTCTTTTATCGAACGTATTGAAAGACTAGAAGAAGAGAAAAAAACCATTTCTGATGATATTAAAGACGTTTACACTGAACTTAAAGGCTCTGGTTTTGATAGTAAAGCTGTTCGAAGCATTATACGATTGCGTAAAAAAGAAGAACATGAACGAATGGAAGAAGAAGCAATCATTGAGCTATATAAAAATGCGCTTGGTATGAATTAACACCATTGAGAACATTGGAAATTTTCCTAAGAAAAGAAAATATAAAAAACAAATGAATGTATAAAAATTTCACCCAAACAATAAGCAGTTTGTGTAACTTGTAACGAGACTATCGGTCACAGAATACACAATATTTATAACAGCCCTCACATTTAAAAGGATTTATACAGAGAATTTTTATTCTTATTCTTCAATCATTTTTATCCACATAAACCCTCACTTGTATGCCAACCTATGCCAACCCAGTTTGTGATGTGCAAGAGAGGTGTTTTTATGATTAAACATCTAGAGATTTGAAATGAGAAAGTCTTCCGATATTGAGTACTCTCTTCCTTCAAATTGAAAAAATGAATTATGATGATAAATCAATTTATTATCTACGAAAAGAAACATATGAAAGCGGTCAGCAGTTGAAATCCGCTAAACGAGAGTCTGAACCGTTTACAAAAGAAGAGGTGGTTAAGGATCTTCGTCTTTTAGGATAGGGAAAAGTGCAGCATATTTACACATTTGATAAAAAGACCCTTAACAAAACTTTATTCAAATCTATTAAAGGACTCATACAGATCATTGATTCGAGAGGTTAGAATGTGATCTCTCCATTTTCCAGAAATCATCAAATAGTCTTTAGCATAGCCTTCTTTTTCAAAATGAAGGCGTTTTAATAAACGTTCGCTTTTTATGTTCTCAGGTCTATAATTTGCCATCACTCTATGCAGATGATAAATATGAAAGATATGCCGTATTAGAGCCTATAAACTCTCAAATATGAGACCTTTTCCTTGTTGTTTTTCATCAAGAGAAAAACCAAGATGACAGACTTGAAAAACACCCAGAATCACATTTGTAAAATTCACAACACCAATAATTGTGTTTTCATTTTTTAATCGTACGGCATATCGGTATGCTTGTCCCTTTGCACTTTCACAAGCAAATGCATTGGCTTGTGTTTCCCAAGCCGTTAGGCTGTGGTAACCATCAGATCTAACAGGTTCAAAAGGACGCAGGTGATTCGCATTACGGAGGAAATAAGAAGACAGTTCAACTGCATCTTCTAAACCGATCAATGTGGAAATTGTTCGCTTTGTTTTAATCGCCATCATTTTCTCCTCCTAGAAATGTTACAATAACATGTTGATTTATCCTAACAAATCATCATTTTTAAACTCAAATCATAATATCGAATACAGTAAGCTTTTCTCATCACAACACTTCTTATGTTAGAATTAATGAGGATCATTTGCTTTTCCGTCATAAGCGGGGGTGGTATCTTTAAAGCATAAGGTAAAGACAAGGGCATGTTTCTTACGAATGCTCTCAAATTCCAAAGGAGCTGTAGCAACATTGGGGACTGGCAAAGTATGCAATGAAACTGGCGTGCTTCCATATATGAAATTTTGAAAAAGCTCACAGCAAAGATAGTTTTGTTTCTTTGCCTTTCAAGCTCAGAGCATGCTTGTTTTGCGCTACCATATCATTGCCCCCGTATAGAAATCCCAATGACCATCGCCTTGAAATGCTATATGTTACAGTGCAATCTAAAAAGTCTCTGCCATAACTCGTCAACAGCACTGTTCCCGCTAAATCAGCCACAAACTCTTGTAACAAATCAAAGAAAAGCGATGATGCAATACAAATCTTTTAAAGTTTTTTAGATATTACCGTGAACACGCTTCCATTTCTTCGCGTAAAATTTCAAGTTCTAGCCATTCTTCTTGCTTTTGTGTGCAAGTATTTTTCTTTTTTTCCAATGCCGTTGATAAACGCTCAAAACGTTCTTTATCGCGGCGATAAAGGGTTGGATCAGAGAGCTCTTGCTCAATTTTTTTGATTTCGTCCTGCAAAACAGCAATTTCTTCAGGCAATTTTTCCAATGCATAAACCTGCTTATAAGACAATTTACCTCGTGTTTTTTTCTCCCGCCCTACCAAGCTATGTTCTGTTGATGAATCCTGCTTTGAAAGCTCTCCCGCTTGAGATTTTGAAGGTGCTTTACGCTGCGATAATTCTGTTTTTTTGCGTTGTAAACGAAGAGCATGCTGGTTTTGCGCTATCATATCACTATAGCCACCCGCATACAAAACCCAATGACCATCACCTTGAGGTGCCAACATATGCGTTACAGTACGATCTAAAAAGTCTCTGTCATGACTGACCAACAATACTGTTCCCGCAAAATCAGCAATAAATTCTTGCAACAAATCCAAAGTTTCCATATCCAAATCATTGGTCGGTTCATCAAGAATCAAAAAGTTTGCAGGACGCGAAAGAAGGCGTGCAAGCATGAGGCGTGCTCTTTCTCCCCCTGAAAATTCTTTAAGGGGAGTGCGTGCTTGTTCTGGTGAAAATAAAAAGTCTTTCATATAAGAAACAACATGCCGCTCCAGCCCATTGATCACAAGAGTATCACCTCTTCCTCCCGTTAAATAATGCGCTAAAGTTTCTTCTTCATTTAAAATACGCTGCTGATCAAGCAATGCCATGGAGAGGTTATAGCCATGCCTCACCGTTCCACTATCCACGGCTTCTTGCCCAATTAATGCAGACAGGAGCGTTGTCTTTCCGATACCATTAGGTCCCACCAAACCAATTCGATCACCCCGCTGAATGCGCAAAGAGAAATCTTTCACGATCATGCGCTCACCATAGGATTTTGAAATTTTCTTTGCTTCAAGCACCAATTGCCCAGAATCATGACTTTTCGCTGCTGTCAAAAGTGCATTTCCTGGCTGCCCTTTATAGGTTTGATGACGCTGTCTTAAGTCTTTTAATTCGCCTAAGCGCCGTACGTTACGCTTACGCCGTGCGCTCACGCCATAACGCAACCATTGCTCTTCACGAGCAATTTGGCGCCCCAATTTATGCTGTTCGATGGCTTCTTCTTCCAGTGCTTTATCACGCCAATTTTCAAATTCTGAAAAACGCTTTTCCAGTCTTTTGGTTGTGCCACGATCAAGCCATACCGTTGACCGCGTAACATTTTCTAAAAATCGCCGATCGTGGGAAATCACCACAATCGCTGAACGCAAAGAAGACAAAACAGCTTCCAGCCATTCAATAGTTGGTAAATCAAGATGATTGGTTGGTTCATCTAAGAACAAAATATCGGGTTTTGCAGCAATGGCCCGTAACAACGAAACACGCCGCTTTTCGCCTCCCGAAAGCGTTTCCAATTTTTCCGTCCCCGAAAACCCTAAATTTGTGCGAAGCGTATTGATCCACTGGACATCAGATGTATCGTCCAGCCCCGCTTCCATATAAGCATTAATATCTTCAAATCCTGAACAATCCGGATTTTGTGAGACATAACGGAACGTTACTCGCGGGTGGCGAAAAATTTCGCCACCATGAGGTTCTAATATTCCTGCGGCAATTTTTAACAGGGTCGATTTTCCACAACCATTACGGCCAACCAACGCAATACGCGCCCCCTGCTCAACCGATAAAGAAGCTTGATTGAGCAAAGGCGTTTTTCCAAAATTTAAGAAAATGCGGTCAAGCCGCAGAAGCGGCACCGCCATTAACGAACGCGGCGCGGACAAGGTGCTTTATACATCACCCCTCTTGCATCACGGTAAGCACATAATTGTCTAACAGAAACTCTCTGCCCACAAGGTGCTTGGTAAACATACCCTCTACGACCACGATACGTGCACAATTGTGATGCCTGTCTTTGTTGTTTTCTTTGATTTGCAGCTGCACCTGTTACTGTTCCAGCCAAAGCCCCAAATGCTGCACCGGTAAGCGCTGCTCCAGGCGTACTTCCACCAATAGCAGTTCCAGCCAAAGCACCGATTGCTGCTCCTCCTACGCCGTAACGTGCAACACGTTCATCGTTTGTAGTACAAGCGACTGAACTGAAACCAATGGCTGAAACAACGGCCACTTTAAAAATTGATTTTAACATATCAAAACCTTTCCTTCTCAAGATCAATACATATATCGTTTATGTCGGCACTTCATCACTAGGCCCCCCTCTGCCTTATTCAAAATATATTGGAAGAGCTTTATGGAATAGGCACAGACGCTAACAATATAGCTTTTCCAGAACCTAAATGGCAAGAAAAGGTTCCACAAATACGGTTAGAAAGTGTTAAAGAAGAGCCAAATGACACATTTTTGTCACAAATTTGCCATTTTACTCCCTTAAGCGTTAAACCTTTTAAATCAGAAAAACCGATAATACTAAACAAACATCCCTTAGGCAAATCATACGAACAAGGTTTTGACAAAACCGGCCAACCTTCTTCCAAACCGCTTGTCAACAACACTGAAATACCCCTTTCAGCCATCATCAACGCTTGCGTCATATGAGAAAGGCTATGATCACTTCGCTTCCCTGCCAAAGCACCGCATAAAATAAGCTTTTTAGCGCCATTTTGCAGCGCTCTTTCACATGCCAGAGCACTATCTGTCATATCTTTATCAGAAGGAAAAACTTCACGCGGAACATGACTATATTGACGTATTAAATTCTCATCTGATGAATCAAAGTCCCCTAACCACAACTCAGGCATCACATTAAGCGCTGCCGCATGACGCATACCACCATCAGCAGCAATTACCCGACTGTTTTGAATTTGATTAAGCAAACGATCAGTGATATGAACATCCCCATTTAATAATATCGTAAATGTTGTCATGCCATACTTTGCCTTTCACAAAATTTTCTTTACAGTGCATCTTTTATAAGTGAGAGTCATTTTTTATAAACAAAAAGCGTGATATAGCCAAACGAATCCCTACTCCTAATGCCTTTCTTAAAGAAACATACGATACAAAGATACAAATGCAATTTGCCAAATTACTCCGCAGAAATAATGTGCACCATGGTCCAACGCACCCCATTTTTCACCGCAATTTTCTTTTTCACTCATGCCTGTATAAAGCAACTTTCATAAGTTTAACACTTCTCCTTTCGGCTTGTCATACACCCCTTTCTCAAAATAACAGGCTTTCTTCCATTTCTTCTAAAACTATCAAAAGTGTCAACAATCACAATATCTATGTCACATTAAGCGCTCTGCAACACCCACGTATTTTACAAATGTATGGTGGCGCTTATCATAATGCAAAACTTGAACACCTTTTAGCAAAGATTGTCCGTAAACTGGCAGTTGCATCACATAGTTCTCATCAAAGCTATTCTGTAACAATTTTAAACTCAGAAACTGTAAACGCTTTTGCGCTCCCCAATGGTTCGATCTACATCACCCGTGGCATGCTGGCATTAGCCAATGATTCTTCAGAAGTTGCAGCCATTTTAGCCCATGAGATAGCACATATCAGAGCCAATCATGGCATTTTACGCCTGCAAAAAGAAGCCCAATTAAAGATGACAAATCACATGTCTTCACGTCTTCTTTCTTCTATTGGCAAAAAACTTCATAACCCTATGCAAAACAAGCAACAACTCGCGCAATTTTCCCGCAATCAAGAGCTGGAAGCTGACTCCCTTGCACTCGAAATGCTCCAACAGTCAGGATATGATCCTTTTGCTTCACCGCGCTTTCTTCAAACAATGGAAGCCTATAGTGCTTTGCGTAATATCTCTGGCACCCAAAATGCCTCTCTAGATTTTCTAGCTTCTCACCCAACTACCCCTCAACGCATTCGGCTTGCGATAGAAAAAGCGCGTAAAATCAGTAAAGGGAATAATAAAATATCCGATCATGATTCTTTTCTCAAAAGCCTTGATGGCATAATTTTTGGAGGAGGCTTTTATACAGGTTTTGTACGAGGCAACCAATTTATTCACCCACAATTGCGCATAGCTTTTTCTGTTCCAAACAATTTTACAATAGAACATTCAGCACACACTGTTTGGGCCAGTGGACCAGATAAAATTGCGATTCGTTTTGACGCTATTCCACATCCTGCTGAAATATCTGCGAGTGATTATTTGAAAAGCGGCTGGATTATCGGTCTAGATCAATCATCTATCCGCCCCATCACAATTCAAGGGCTCCGCAATCAAGAGTTTATGCGTCAAGAATCCCAAAACCAAAGTTTACTTGGAGCGCGGGCCCATGCTACCAATGATCAATGGCAATTTGATGTGGTTGTCATTCCATTCAACAACCACATCTTTCGTTTTTTGACGGCCGCTCCACATAATTCTCGAAATTTTGCAGAGGTTGCCCAAAAAACGCTACAAAGCTTTCATTCTCTTTCATCTTCACAGTTAAAAAAATTGCAGCCCTTAAAAATCCGTGTTGTCCGTGTTAAACAAGGAGAAACCGTTGCCAATCTTGCAGATAAAATGCAATACACACCCTATAAAGAAAAACTCTTTCGCATCCTCAACGCCCTCTCACCAACGCAAACTTTACCCGCAGGTACAAAAGTGAAAATTATTACAGAATAAGCCTTTCTTCTCATCCGTTACAGTTTTGATTCTTTTCTGTCTGTATCACGCCCCCCCCTTAAAGCATATTCGAAAATAAAGAGGAACACTTTAAAATCCAACTTCATCATGCCTTTATAGGTCTCCGTTTGATATATATTTCCTCCAAACTAACAGCCCCCTATCTTCTTCTGTTTATCAGTAGCGCTCCCAAAGAGGCATATTCCTAAACAAATATGGCCATCCCCTAAAACTGACTTTATCATATTCTCATATGCCCCCACTTAATATATTCTCTTTCCCCCCCAAAAGCCTTTCACTGCTTATATATCATAAGCATCTTCTGAATGAATCGTAAGGAGAGCAGAACGCAATTTTTGCAAAGCCCTAGCTTCAATTTGACGCACGCGCTCTTTCGAGATTCCTAATTTTTCACCCAAAACTTCGAGAGTCGCACCCTCTTCATTTAAGCGACGAAAGCGAATAATTTCCAACTCCCGTTCGTTGAGAATTTGCAACGCATCGTAAAGCCATTGTGTACGCCGTTGACCATCAATGACTTGCTCAATTAAAGCATCAGGAAGAGGACTCTCATCCACCAACACATCCATCTTTGCAATGGGATTATCACTGTTCTCAGAAACAGAAACACTCAAGGAATTATCAGAACTGGAAAAACGAAAATCCATGGTTTCAACATCACGCACAGAAACGCCGAGTTTTTCAGCGATTGTGCGAAAAATATCCTGTTTCGATAAAGCACTATCATCCTGCACCAGTTTTGCTCTCAAACGCCGAAGATTAAAGAAAAGTGCTTTTTGCGAAGAACTGGTTCCCCCTCGAACAATTGACCAGTTTCGCAAAATATAATCTTGAATAGAAGCGCGTATCCACCACGTTGCATATGTTGAAAAACGCACTTCCCGATCAGGTTCAAAACGTGCAGCTGCTTCCAATAGTCCCACATACCCTTCTTGTACCAAATCCCCCAATGGCATTTTGAAACGTTTAAAGCGATTAGCAATAGCAATCACTAAACGCATATGAGCCGCTGCAATTTGATGCATGGCATCATCATCACGTTTGTCTTTCCACCGCAGAGCCAAATCATGCTCTTTTTGTCGTTCAAGATAAGGTGCTTGCATAGCAGAACGCATCATATTACGTCCTAAGCTTTTGTCTGCATCGCTATAATTTTTGCTGCTTTTATAAACAGCATTTGAAAGATTACCCATAATAACCCCTTGCGATTAAATTTATCAAAATTGATTTGGCAACGACATCATTGTTCTTCGCTTAAAAAGAACGCAAAAGTTGTTAACTTCTGTGACCACTACTTTAACGTGTAATTTTATAATCGCAATTGTTTTTTTTACTGTCATGGTAAAACTTCTTGTCATAAGACACAATTTCACCTGCAAAATGCCTTTACAATATGCCTTTTAGCCTATGAAATATTTGAAAAAACTTTCTTTTCACTTTTCATGACAAAACAGCAAAAAAATAAAGTGATCATGCAAAAGAAATGCCGTTTTTTGATAACCGGTTCCGTTTCCTTTTAAATTGAAGAATTTATTTATGCTTTCAGCTTTACAATACAACTAATAAGTGTAATTTGCAAATATAAAGCATCTAAACTGAATGAAAACTGAATGAAAAAAGAATCATTCAAGTTTTAAAGGCGCAAAGAAACAGCAAAAAATGACAAGAGTGATTGAAGCAAACGCAACAAACGTGTTAAAGAAAGAGCACCATTATGAAATTATCGCAAAAAGCTTTTGACCAGTGCCACACTGAGAAAGAAAATGATCATGGATAGCAAGATTGTTCAACAGAATGAGATTCTTCAAGATGATATTCTCATTGAAAAACACGGAAGGGGTAAATTTGAAGGTTTTCGTTTTTATGCCAACAAAAACAGTACCGATCAAATAGCTGGGAAGCAAATTTCGACAGAAATAGAGAATGAGAATTTGATTCTTGCTTTTTCCAAACGCGCGACACGTTTTTGTGCTTGTGCAAATGGAGATTTTACCCTCAGTTCTGATGGAATTGTGCGCTGGATTGGTCAACCCGTAGGACAACTTGTAGCAACAGAAGATTTTTTCAAACCAAAACTGATTGTTTTAGCAGATGAACAACTCACAGGAGAATCCCGCAATAACGTTGTGAAACGATTAGAACGCTTTGTCACCTTTCATTTTGAAACGACTTTAAAACCCCTGTTTGATTTGCGCAATGCTGATAATTTAACGGATTCAACAAACAGTCTTGCTTTACAACTTTTTAACTCTTTAGGGATTTTACCACGCCGCGAAGTCTTAGACATTGTCAAAAACCTTGCACAAGAATCACGTGCCGTTCTTCGACGTCTAGGCGTGCGTTTTGGCGCTTTTCATATCTATGTTGCCGGAATGCTTAAACCTACTCCGGTTCAAGCCATTACTCTCCTGTGGAATCTTCAAAATGCGGAACAAGATCAAACTGGTTTGGGTGAAATTTTTTCAGCATTATCTGCTGGTCGAACCTCTTTGATTGTTGATCCTACCTATAACCGCCAATTTTATCAATTAGCCGGCTACCGAATCTTAGGACAACGTGCTGTACGGATTGATATTTTAGAACGTCTTGCCAATCTCATCCGTCCCGCACTTCATTGGAAACAAGGAAGTGATCCTAAACCCGATGGAGCCTATGATGGCAAAAGTTTTTTTGTTACACCAGCCATGATGTCCATTCTTGGGGCCAATGGAAACGATATGGAAGAAATCCTCAAAGGACTTGGTTATCAATCGTACAGCATAAACAATACTGTTTTTGAACAAAATCTCTTTGCACACCAAGCCTCTTCCCCTGTCAATAGGGCAATGCAAGATGTTCCTGCAGCAGAATGCGTTGGAAGTCAATGGCAAACAATAAGCGATTTAGAAACAACACGAGAAGAAAAAAATACCTCATTCCCAAACACTTTATCCTCTAGTATTGAACAACATCTCCATAAAACCAATCGCTTACCAGCAGCTGAACCTGTTGGGAATTTTGCCAAATCCCCTCGCTCTACAGAAGAAGATAAAGTTGTTTTATTATGGCATTATAAGCATCAATTTCCCCACCATGCACAAAAAAAACGTGATAAATTAGGAAATAAGTGGCAAAATAAATCGAAGAACGCTGTAAAAAAAGCGGAATACAAAAATGAAAATTCCCCTCAAGAAGCACCATCACAAGCAAAACGCTCTCATAAGTTCCACAAATCCCAAGGAAAACATGCAAATCATAAGCCCTTTCAAAAAGAAAAGCGCCTTAATCCTGATTCACCTTTTGCGAAACTAGCTGTACTACGCGATCAACTCACCAATCATAAAAACACGCACACACTTTCCTCTAAAGAGAATTAAAGTAACAAATGGAGTTTGATCTTGACCCACGTAGTAACCGACAACTGCATTCACTGCAAATATACCGATTGCGTTGAAGTCTGCCCAGTTGATTGTTTTTATGAAGGGGAAAATATGCTTGTTATTCACCCCGATGAATGCATCGATTGTGGTGTTTGCGTGCCAGAATGCCCAGCAGAAGCGATTTTACCTGATACAGAACCAGGATTAGAAAAGTGGTTAGAACTCAATCTTCATTATGCAAACAAATGGCCTAATCTAACCACCAAAAAAGATCCTCTTCCTCAAGCAAAAGAAATGGATGGTGTTCCAAATAAATTAGAAAAGTATTTTTCAGAAAATCCAGGAAGTGGCGAAGAGTAATGATAAAGTGTACACTCTCCTCCTTCAACGATTGAAAGACTTCTCTTGTAAAAATAAAAAATCCTTAAGCGAAATGATTGATTCTTTTAAATTTTGATGTTAGTGTTATTTTAACATGATCATCTTTCTAAGTATTTTTCTTTGCTTGTTATAGTAAAGCGGTGTATTTTTTTTTGATTTAAAAGTACTCGGCTTTTATGCTCACTTAATTGGTACAATATACTTGGTTAAAGAAAACTCAACCCTCAGGTTTATAACCTGTTTTCCGATACATTTGTTGATCATAAGGGAGTAAACTAAAATATGGCATCCCAACATGGAACGTCTTCCAAGACCAAAGAATTTGCAACCTCTGAATATATCGTCTACCCTACGCATGGAGTAGGACAAATTATAGCGATTGAAGATCAAGAAGTTGCAGGACATAAATTAAAGCTTTTTGTCATTCATTTCGCGAAAGATAAGATGGATGTCAAAGTCCCCATTGCAAAAGCCCTTTCCGTTGGAATGCGTAAATTATCTGCTAGTGATTCCGTTGAACGTGCCTTAAAAGTTTTACGTGGAAAAGCACGCGTTAAACGCACCATGTGGTCACGTCGTGCACAAGAATATGATGCTAAAATCAACTCAGGAGATCTTATTTGCATCGCCGAAGTGGTCCGTGATCTTTTCCGCTCTAATCTACAGCCTGAACAATCTTACTCTGAGCGCCAACTTTATACAGCTGCTCTTGAAAGAATGGCCCGCGAAATTGCGGTTATTAATAGTCTTTCTGAAACAGAAGCGATCAATCTCATAGAGATGCATCTCTCCAACAAGCCGGAACGTGAGTTTAAAACTGAGAGAGAAGAAACAGATGAAAACAGTAAAGCTGTCTACGCTGCATAATACACTCTTTCATCATAATGATGATATTTCGATAAAACCAGCAAAAAGCTGGTTTTATTTTTTAACATCCTCTCTGCCCTTAAGGACAAAGTTTCTTAACCAGCGCCAATCTATAAACAATCTAACTTTTCGACAAATTCCTCCTCCTTATTTTCTTTCTTCATAGATAACAAACTGATTAATCATCATAATCTAGCATTATTCATATTAAATTAGAATCTTGAATATGGTAAGATTTCTCATTTTAAATTGCTCTCATGTTGAAGCAATCAAATCACTTGCTTGTCAATCACAAGAGAAGCTGATCTGTGGGTAAAAACTGTATAAAAAGAGTGAGATACTGTCTCAAGCACCAAAGGATATACCAACATTGGAATCTGGCAAGATGTGTAAGGGCGGGGGCTTGCTTTTTTATTTAAGCGTAAAGAGCATAGTGCCGTTTATACACTACACCCGAGACTTTACCATTTACCCTTCTACAAAACCATTATAACATTCAAAAACGCCGTCATAAAATGGATGCCACAAATATTGAAAAATATTCCTTTAAAAAAAGCGTGACAGTACAACATAAGCATATTTTGTCTTGGGCGCTCTATTTTGCATGAGAAGCATTCCCCCCATTAAAGAACGCGATAAAAAAAACATGAACTAAAACCATCATCTCCATTCTGTAAAAGGCATTCCAAATACTTTTGAAAGCAGTAAAGCTCACTTAAAAAATAACAATAAAAATGAACGTTAGCATTGCCCTTTCAATTTCATACTTTTCCCAAATGAGGTTTCTTATTTCAGAGATTAGGAGATATACGCAATATTCTTACTCCAATCGGACACAAAAAAATCTAGAATGATTCATAGAACTCTTAAAAGTCTCAATCTCTGTTTCAAGCAAACCGCCAAAGATTGGATATTCTCAGCAGGAATTGTCCATATATCATCTTCAATCTGATTCACGAATATGACGCAAAGGATTAATACGAACGCCTGTCAGGATAAGCAAACGCAAAGCCAATTGTGTTATGTTTTGTGTTTTACAGAGTAACTTATAAAAGGAAAGAACATCTCTCCAATCCATGGCTGGTAAATTTTGTGTTTTATGACGTTGTTTGCCTAAGAAAGCGCGTGTTTTTTCTGTTGCTTGTAAATCAACATCTAAACCCAAGGCAGCCGCATGTTTGAGACAAAGATTAAGATGCTTCAGTGCTTTATCTGCTGTTGCAGCTTTTGCATGCCAAATAGAGACAAGAATACTTCTCAGTTTGCGTAATCTCTGAAACAGGCAGACAGCCTAATTTAGGGAGAATATAAAGGCGTAAGGGTGAAAACCAATCACAAGCTTTACCATCTCCTTTTAGTTCAGCTTTACGGCTTTCAAAAGCATCTAGAGCATATCTTTTAAGTAATGGAGATTACGCATTGCCTCACGCTTTTGTTTATCACGTTCTTTAATGAGGTCACGCCCCTCATGCAAAACAGAACACCATTAATTTGTACATTTACGGGCTTGTTTTAAAGAAACATCTCGCAAGGCACCCAAGCCCATTTCACGGCGCCGACCATGAATGATATAACGTTAAGTCCATTGACCACCCCCATCTCTTACGTTTGTGAAGAAGCAAGCCGGCACCATCACTATATTTTCCAGCTCGTGGGTGTTGCGACAGCCCTTGGCACTTAAGACGATTCATAAGAACCATTTCTAGTCCTTTCTTATACAAATTTTATCCACACACTTATCCCGCTTATGACGTGCAAGCGAATGGTTTTGATTGATTCTAGATAGAGAGATTTGAAAAAAGTGAATTATATATATAAATCAATATGTTGTATAGTGATTAACAGATAACAAAAAAATCATAAACTTAGGTAAGCACCACTATAAAATCATTCATAAACCAGCTATGAACTGGAAAAACGTACCGGCTTTGTAAAATACTTTGCTACCCCCACACATAACATATTTGGTTTTAAGTTTACTTATTTTTACAAGCTGTTCCCAACAAATCCCTTATATTCACAAAAATACGAAAAATATATGGAAAATTCTTAGTTCAAAAATATGAAAAGACAGCGTGATATTTATAGAAGAGTCTCATATACCTTTATCATAAAAAGCACTAAAGATTATTGAATCTGTATAGCTTTTGTCTTGTAACGGTTTTCTCTTTTCTGCTCATAAGAAAGCACGCTGATATCAGCATACACTTAACCCCAATGTTACAACAATTCTTACATTTGAAAATATTCATTATAGACATTTTTTCCTTTTTTATAGAGTTTTTACCCACATGCCAGCCCCACTTGTGACCGAAAAGCAAGTGATTGTCATTGATTCAACATAGGGAAAAATTTGAAATGAGAAAATCCTACGATAGATCTTCCATTTAAGGCGCAAAACAACAAATGATCTCTATAAATCAATGTAATGTCGATCTCTATTTTTTAAGGAGAATCACATGTCACAATATAAGTCTATAGACAAACCATTGCCTTAAATATTCTCATAAAAAACACCGTTATGCTTTATGCTTAAAGCCTTACATGGATCAACCGCCTTAAAGACGATATTTAACGGTCTAATAGGATTCTCTCTACGGTCAATAAAGATTAAGTGTGATACAAAATGATTCTATTACTGAGCTAACTTATATCAATACCCAAGCTCTTAACGAAGTCATCATAAAAGACACTGATACAAGCAATCCTTTATAGCCTCTCAAGAAAACAAGAAAATCATCTCCCACAATAGAATCATTTTTCTACAGAAAAACTTTATCCCACACATGTTTTCAAGAAAAAGTGAAAAACGCATCTTACCCAATGCATTCACTAATGAAATAAAAGAAGCTCACCACTGGAAAAGAAATAAAATGCTAAAGTTTTAACTACTAAAACGGAACGCCCACGATACATTCCCTGTTCCACATCGATAGAAGACGATGCAAGGGAACCTCAACATTCATCTTAAAGCGAAAATGCACGCCCCAAGCGTGCATTGATCGATGAAATAAAAGAAGTTCACCAATGGAAAAGAAAGAAAACGCTAAAGTTTTAACTACTAAAACGGAACGCCCACGATACATTCCCTGTTCCACATCGATAGAAGACGATGCAAGGGAACCTCAACATTCATCTTAAAGCGAAAATGCACGCCCCAAGCGTGCATTGATCGATGAAATAAAAGAAGTTCACCAATGGAAAAGAAAGAAAACGCTCAGTCTTTAACTACTAAAACGGAACGCCCACGATACATTCCCGTTTTCAAATCAATGTGATGAGGACGACGTAATTCACCAGAATTTTTATCTTCGATATAAGTCGGCGCCTTCAGAGCATCAGCCGAACGGCGCATGCCCCTCTTCGCTGGAGAGGTTTTTCGTTTAGGTACAGCCATAAAAAGACACTCCAAATCCATTAAAACAGAAAAAGCAATGTCAAAAATGACAATGCTTCATTTAAAAACACCATAAAATTTGAAGATATTATACACTGATAAAAAAGAAGAGGCAATGTCAAAATGATCCTCCTCTTACTAAAAATGACCTTCTTATTATCAAAAATGGTGTCACAATAATCAAATGAATATCAAAAACACTGCAAAATTTGAGAATTTTATACACCAATGAAAGCTTTTTTATAAGACCTTCATTTAATTTTTATTTGGTTTCAAAAGGGATTAGCGCATACAGTAGAGATACGGATAAAAAGAGAAGTTGATTTTTAATAAAAAATGACGCCAATTTATGAAAACAAGAAAAAGTGACAATCTTTCTCTTTAAATTTCATAATTTCATTTTTGTAAAAACAAAGGAAGCAAGAATGCACGAATTTACCACCCTTCTTGCAAAACATAGAGACACCGTTGAAAAACGGCTTGATACCCTGTTAAGTGATCAAATCCAAAATGGTGAAATTTCACGCCCTAAAAACTTAATCAAAGCCATGCGCTATGGTGTGCTGAACGGTGGAAAACGCTTGCGTCCTTTTCTTGTAATTCAAAGTGCTACACTTTTTGACGTCCCTGTAGAACATTCTCTTGATGTTGCATGTGCCTTAGAATGTGTCCATTGTTATTCGCTCATTCATGATGATCTTCCCGCTATGGATAACGATACACTCCGGCGTGGAAAACCCACCGTCCATATAGCATTTGATGAAGCAACAGCAATTCTAGCAGGCAATGCCCTCTTAACATTTGCCTTTGAAATCATTGCTCATAAAGCTAGTACTTTATCTACAGATATTAGAATCAAGCTGATCACGTCCCTTGCACAATCGGCAGGACTTGGCGGTATGTTAGGTGGACAAATGCTAGACCTTGAAGCTGAAAAAAGACCGCAAGAAAGTACTGACATCATCACTCTACAACACATGAAAACAGCAGCCCTAATAAGCTTTGCTTGCCAAGCAGGCGCCATCATTGGCAATGCATCTAAAGAATTAACCGAAAAGCTTACTGATTTTGGTACCTATCTTGGTTTAGCCTTTCAATTAACTGATGACCTTCTTGATGTCACCGCCAACACGCAAACCCTAGGAAAAACGGCTGGGAAAGATAAAACGGCACAAAAAGCCACTTTTATTCGCCTTTATGGCATTAAAGAAACACAAAAAAAACGCGATGAACTGATTACAAAAGCAGAAGCACTTTTACATCCTTTTGGCACCAAAGCAAAACCGCTCCAACAAGTCGCCCGCTTTAGTGCAACACGCAAAAATTAAACTTCACCCGCCCTACTTTTACACCTTCATCTTTGTTGAATGCATAATAGACTTTTCAAAGAGACTTCAATATCGTAGGTCTGCATTATAGCTCCTATCATGAAATGGATGTGCTAAATATTGAGAGGTGTTTCATTAAAACAAGCGCGCGTGAATTGATAACACAAATACATTCTAGGCATCCTATTGTGCTTGAAAAACGCCCCCCTCATCAAAAAATGAAAGAAACAAAAACGGTAAAGCAATGCGTAATATTCAGGCTTTAAAAGATATCGCCATGGATGCTTTAAAGCCGAATAAAAAACAACCGTAAAGAAAGAAACTCGTTTCTCCTTTATATCTTTAATCTTCTAACGATAAGGTAAAAAATAAACAGAATAAATATAAAACAGAGCATTTTATAAACCCGCAAAAGACAATAAAAATGCCGATTGGCTTTGTAGCCTTATCAAAATCATCTGTTGTTCATTGCCAACCGTAGAAGTACAATGCCCTCAGTAAAGAGTCGTAATTTTTATGCCTTTCCACGCTATCTTGTTGTAAAAGATCAAATATGGTTACATTCTGTAAATTCACTCGTGTATTGTTGCTCTCTAAAAACACTTTTACAAAAGTGCTGATTGTTTAGTTTAAGCATCATTTTTTTGAAACTCGTATTTAAAATATCAGAAAAAAATGAACATAATGGCTATTTTGATTTTTATGCCACCCTCAAAGAACAAAATCTTTTAACCTAATCTACTCTGTAAACAGTCTAGTGTCCTACCGAGTAGGTTTCTCTCGTTTTCCACGCATACGATTCACTTAAACTAAAGACGCGATAAACAAGACTTAAGAATATTCACCATGCACTTCTTAAAATACTTAATGTATCAAACAGGATACCTTCACTACCCTTCAAATGACGGTATGTTACGGCATAACAGGATAAATAAAGTCATCAATTTCAATAACACGAAAAAAAAATATTATTACCGATCTCTCTTTTCTTAGCAAGAAAGATATAAAACATTTGATTTATAATGGTAATTCATGTTTTTCAACTTGAATAAGAACCCTAAATACCGTAAGATTCCTTCATTTCAAATCTGTGTATATTGAATCAATCAAAATCACTTGCTTGCACCTCACAAGCGGGAAAAGCCGTGTGGAGCAAAACATCAAAGAAAGGACTAAAAAATGCCTCTTATGAACCGGCTTAAAAGCCATGGGCTGTCCACAACATTAGGAGCTAGCAAAGTGAATGATTGTGTCGGAACGCTCCTTCAAAAGCAGAAACATTTTTATTTACAAAAGTGTGTAATAACTTCAATTTAATAATAATCATGGTCACTATACAACTTTAATTCATCACGCTCTTTATCTCGTTTATTCAATTCATCACATAAAAAGAGAATTGATAAAATTAAACAGAGAATGATCATTGCAACAGAAAGATAAAAAAAGTCCTTATTATTATATATAAAAGCGCAATCTAATTTGTGATAAGTCGTTTTTTCAACCCAAGTGCAAATTTGCTCCTTTAAGTGCAGTTTTCTTATTAAGATGAAAAGCATCATTGTAAATGAACCTATACCTGTTGCCAAAGCTGGAAAATATGTCCACCTTTTGAAGCCATAATGAACAAATATGCAACATGGATAAGAAAATGCCGCGATTATTAAGACTATTATAGCCATTTAATATCCTTCGAGAGAACTTTGCTCGTTAAATGTCATTTGTAAATTCCTCTTGGTTGCATCATGTCATATATCGTGCGGAGCTCTATGCAAAAACGTGCTATTTTTCTAGTATTTTCACTATGACCAGCGTTCATACTAGACACGAGATCAATAATTTGTGTTGTAGAACTGATGCCATTTCCGCTTGAAGAATTAAGAAATTTTTTTGCGTAATCAATCATGGGGTCAGTAGAATTCATAGACATATTATAGGCCCAAATAAAATCGCTTTCTCTCCAGTTATAGTCATAACGCAAACTGCTTATGACATTGGGTAACATTGCCCATGACATCTCCTCATTATAATCACCACGCAATAAATTAACAAAGCGTCCACATAAAACAATAAGTATGTGACGATGCCATATAATATCAAATTTTGGCGCTATATTCTGATAGCCACGACTATAGATGAAGTTTCTTGCTTGTTCTTGCTTTTGAAAATGTTCAAAAGTCTCGTATTTTTCACTGATATATTCTTCGTAAAGTTTATTGTACTGCTCTAGACTATCTACACGCGTACATCCTAACAATACAAATACAGAAAAAAGAGTTATAAATGTTATAATAGGCGTTATAGATAACGATTTCATCGCTTTACCTTTTAATGACTATAATTTGTAGAACTTAACAGATTTCTATTAAATATATCAATATGTGTTTATTTATTTTTGTTTATATCAAATTATACTTAACGATATTGCTGTTTTTAGTTTTATGATTTCTCCAAGAAGAAGGGATCATTCAAAATCCGTACAAATAGGTTTTCTTTACTATCTGAAAGTATTTTCTAACGTCAGAACATGCAGAGTTCACTCTGCAACCAAAGAGAAAATACCCTAAATAAGAATGAAAGATGTAAGAAAACATCTCAATAAGATGATGTGTATTTTAAAAAAAGCAATGGTAAAATCCGTTCACTATACCAACAATAAAATCGATCATCAGAGTATCAAAACGATCATGAAGAAATCCGATTAGGACAGGCTAGAATTGTCCTCCCGCTTATTAAACACTGCGTAGCAAGACATTTCCGAAAAATATAAGCGAAAACAGGAAAATTGTTGTGCACTATCACCATTCCTTAACAAGCGTAAATAAGCGTATAATCCGGTACAATCATGTTCTTTATCAGCTTCTCATCTTGCCAACAACTCTTAGCGTTCAAGAATATTCATGAGAAGCCTTTTTACTTCTTTTTTATGATTTTTACACCACGCCCACTTATAATGTACAAGAAACATGATTTTGATTAATATACATAGATTTGCAATAAGAAGAACGGACAATATTCAGCTTTCTCATTCAACATGAAAAACAATGATAAGACTTATAAATCAAAGCCTTGATCCACTATAATGCCCGATGAGACATGCGTGATAATGATAAGTAAATATTCTCACAGAGCTTTTTTGAGATTTCCTTCTAAAAAAAACACTGCCAACAAGTAAATCAATAAATAAACAGCAAAAATATAAACGAGCGAGAAAAAGCCAAACATATCGACCATATACGCACTCATGTAAAAAAATACCAAGAGGCTCAATCTTCCAACGGTTGACAAGAAAGATTCATATGTAGCCCTGAAATGATCACTAATACTATCATGCAAAACAACTTCTACACGAAGATATGTATACTTAATGAGATAAAAAATCATACAGACTAAAATGATAGCAATTTCTTTTTTCGGTTCAAAAAAAGCAATGGTAAAAATCAGTGAAGCTGAAAGAAACAACAGTAAAATAAAGTTCATTCTTTCACTTAGTTTTGTAAAGAGAAAACTAGCCAAAAGCTGAGAGAACAATATCAGCGAAAATGTCACACCAAGATCAAAATAAGTGACATTAATATGATGATCTTTAAATATCCACTGCCAATACTGCGAGAATATATTGAAAAAGATCAATGAAAAATAAAAGCATAAAGAAATATAAGGAACTTTAATAAAAATAGACAACATCTCCTTAGCTTCACAAATGAGAGAATTCACTTTATTTGGTTTTTTCTCCCCCTTCAAGTCATCAAGAAAAAACAAACCAAATAGTGTTGTCATCAACATTAAAAACGCCGCGATATACCATATATATTGGCTCGAATAATCAGCAAAATAAGCACCGATCAAACTGAATATAAACATGCCGATGTAATTATATTGAGAGCTCGCTCCCAGCACTTTTTTAGTCGATGTCAATTTTGCTTTTGCATATTGAACAAGTAAAGCATTATAAGCCCCCGCAATCAATGTCAGTGATAAGGCATTAAAAGATTCTGCTAAAAGAAAACCGTAAAAGCTTGTAGAAAATCCCATGAGACATAGCCATGTAGCAGCAAAAGCCGCTGCCAAAACAATCGATATTTTATAACTTTTTCTATCGGCAAAATATCCCAGAGGAATATCTGTAACCATCATAATAAAAGCCTGAAACGACTTAATGATCCCGATATCAATAAGAGTTAGCCCTTTTTCAAGCATATAAAAGACAATAAAGGCACCTGTTAAAATTCTTATACCGTTAAATAAAAATCCAAATGCTAATATACTGGTCATGCATTCCCCCAATAACACCCAAAAAGGCACCATATACATCATTTTATATCAATATAAAAAGCTTATATTTCACGACAAATAGAGCAATAACCGCTATAAGGATCTCCAATCCTATCAATTTGATACCCCGAAAAATTCTGGGAAAATGCCTAAAAAATCAATAAACAATGTTCTTTCTATAATTTGACATTTGTCAAAATCCGCTAAATATTTCACTGTCTCAAAAGCAGCCCAAAAACCAGCAACAACATTTACGGATCTATTAAAGTATTCATATCATTTTGCTTAATAGTCTTAACACACTCAAGCTCATTAATATCCTTCATAAGCTTCTCATTCTAAAACAGGCATATCATCTGGTTTTACCTAAAATAATAAGCAACCAACAACAGTATTGACCATAGCTAAAGCAGCACACAACAGCCCCCTCTTCAAATTGAAGACAGCTTGTTTAAAAAAACGACACACCCTTTTTACTTCAACCTTATGCGATTTTTACCTCAACCTTGCCCAAAGCGTGTATGAATATAATCACTCAAAAGCGCTTCAAATTCTTCAGCAATGTGATCACCCCGCAAAGTTTTTACCTTTTGTCCCTCAATAAAAACAGGAGCCGCTGGACTTTCCCCCACTCCAGGCAAAGAGATTCCAATATCCGCATGTTTTGACTCCCCCGGTCCATTGACGATACATCCCATCACAGCCACCTTCAAACTTTCAACCCCAGGATATTTTTCACGCCAAACGGGCATATTTTTGTGTAAATCCGCTTCAATTTTTTGTGCCAATTGCTGAAATACTGTCGAGGTCGTGCGACCACATCCAGGACAAGCAGCAACAACAGGCAAAAATTGTCGAAACCCCATTACTTGCAAAAGTTCTTGTGCAACTTTGACTTCTCGTGTTCGATCACCACCAGGTTCAGGGGTTAATGAAATTCGTATCGTATCACCAATCCCTTGCTGTAATAAAATGCCCAAAGCCACCGAAGAAGCTACAACCCCCTTTGTTCCCATCCCTGCTTCTGTCAAACCCAAATGGAGTGCATAATCACAACGCTCTGCCAAGGCAATATAGACAGCAATAAGATCTTGGACATCACTCACTTTAGCAGAAAGAATAATTTTATCACGTCCCAATCCTAACTCTTCTGCTAAAGCAGCCGAAAGCAAAGCCGACTGAACAACAGTTTCCCGCATCACTTCAGCCACAGATAAGGGTTTTTCTTGCTGTGCATTTTCATCCATAAGCCGTGTTAACAACGCATTATCAAGAGAACCCCAATTCACACCAATGCGAATAGGTTTATGATACCGACAAGCAATCTCTATAATTTCCGCAAATTGGCGATCTTTTTTTGCACCAAAGCCAACATTTCCAGGATTGATGCGATATTTTGCAAGCGCCTCAGCACACGCAGGATGCTCTGATAAAAGCTTATGACCAATATAATGAAAATCCCCCACCAATGGGATAAAAAAACCTAACCTCTCCAATCGCTCCCGTATTTTTGGGACAGCAGCTGCTGCTTCATCGCGATCAACAGTAATCCGAACCAATTGAGACCCAGCTTGCCAAAGAGCAGAAACCTGCGCAACAGTTGCATCAACATCCGCTGTATCTGTATTGGTCATTGACTGGACAACAATCGGGCTCTCCCCCCCAACGATCACATCACCAACAGCAACACCAACAGACCGACGACGCTCAAGTGGTTTAGATAAAGGATAGGTCGTACTCATCAAGTCCTCAAATTTTTAAAACCTGCGCTATCAATCATCGTTTATATCGACTTCCTCCGCGCTTCAAAGGACGAAAATTACACCGCCCACCAATCTTAACAGATTGCTCTCAAAAGGTTCTACCTACTAACACTGATGCAATACAATTCATAGGTGGATTCATTCTATAGACGCACCGGATAAGTTCTACTACTTCTGTTCAAGTTTATACTTCTACACTTGGTTGCTTCAAAAAGAAACTGAAACAAAACAGAGACAATACTGTATTTTTAAGTTGCATGCCGATACCTTACATCAATGTCATCACAAAACAGTGTTTTACAACACAACAGATAACGCCTAACAAAGCGCAATTTTTAAAAATGCATGAAAGACATCGCCAAATTAATCCAACATATTGATTTGTAATAATCTATTTTTTACAAATTTAAATGGCAAACCCAAATATCGTAAGATTTCCTCATTTTAAATCTTCTTAATTGAATCAATCAATGCCACTCCCTACAGCCACAAGAGAATAGATAGATAAAAATTTCTTATAAACTATTTCAAGTGCCAAAAGTTATCCCAACACTTTAAACAAACAAAAAAATGAAGACATCGCCCACCATCTTTATGAATGAACCTTACACCATTTTGTAAAAATTTTTACCTTACATCCTTAACAAACACCATCACGAAATGAACTCGAGTACATTAAAAAATGCCTCATTAAACCCAAACTCTTAACTATCATCTCACCCACGCGCGGCATGATCAATGCAACCTTTCAATTTTCAAGCCGTTATAGCAAAACCCCAAACACAATTCCAACGATCATGCAACAATTTAACATATGAAGGAGTCAATAAATGTGTCTATTTTCACCCCATAGAAAAAATGCTAAAATTAAAAAACGTATAGCACAATTAAAAAGAGAGCTGGTTCCCGTAAATTATTGGAGTTCTCAAAATGATAGCTTTGAAAACATTTCTGAGCTGTTTAACACATGGAAACAAAAAGGCCGTCACGCACTTTATCACCTCAACGAACATGCTACAGAATTAAAGAAAAAAGCGAAAGAAAATCCTAAAAAAACCCTCGCATTAGCAGCAGGAGTCGTTTTAGTAAGCTTCTTGCTGATCCGTAAAAATTAATAACACAAGCAACAACCTCCCCTTTTAATGCCCGACTCAAAACGGGCATTTTTATGGTTTACAAAATATAAACTTTACGTCTTCCTCCTAACTTTACGCCCTCTCCCAAAAGGATAAGTTTTTCATCCGCCTCATCCGTCTTTGACTTCCTCCCCACACCTCAAAGAATGGAGATTCCTACCAGTCACCGGACTGTCAACAGTCCAGCATCTCTCGGCAGGCTTCACCTGCTGACCATTTACGCGGTTCACTTTATAGGCGCGATAGACAAGCCCTGCCCTGAATACTGATCACGATATCTAAAAAACACTTAATATGTAAAGCTTGTAATGCCTTATATCACCGCTCTAAAAAACGCTGTTTTACGGCATAACAGGATAATCCAACTTTTTATCTCGCAGACTCTTCCGCTGTCCACCCATGTGGTTCGTATCACCTCACCTCAAAGGACAGTGTTGCTAGAAACTACAGGCACACAGCTTTCAATATTCCATCCCTCTACTACTGAGTTACTTCAAAAGAAATAGAAACGATTAAAAATGCGTGCGCTTTAATGTTCTAAAAAGCATTATTTTACAGCATAACAAATAAGAACTTTAAGAGCTTTAAAAGATGTATCATAACAAACCAAACGAAATCTTCCAACGTAAACAACCACTTGCTATAAGTAAATGACGCAAAAATTAAACTGAAAAAACCCAAAATTTTATCCTCCAGAATCGACCCGTTGCGAAGTATCTACATACGTAACCACGGACATCCCAGGAATGAGCTTTTCAATTCCTTCCTGCCCAGGATCTAAAGCAATCCGTACTGAAATACGTTGCGCAATTTTGATAAAATTACCAATAGTTGTATCTGTTTTTAACAATGAAAACTCTGAGCCTGTAGCAGGTGCAAAACGAACCACACGCCCTGTTAACTTTTTGTTGTTCAATGCATCAACAGAAAAAACAACCGGTTGTCCCACACGCATCTGAGAAAGTTGCGTTTCCTTATAATTAGCAATAATCCAAATATCATCAGAAATAACAGAAACCAATTGTGTCCCCGGCATAACATATTGCCCTACCCGCGCTCCAACTAATCCAATATAGCCTGTTCGAGGAGATAAAATCTTTGTGTGATCGAGATTAAGTTTTGCTAACTCAACACTCACCTTTGCTCCCGCAATTTCTGACTGTAAACTTTGCCGTTCAAGATTTAATTGTTTTTGCAATTGTCGTTTTGTTTCCAATGCCGTCAAAAGTTGTGAAAGAGGACGAGAAACAGAACTTGCCGTATCACCAAAACCTAACTTTTTACTTTCAGGGACAATATTGGAGAATGCTCGTGAACGCGCCAATTCGACTTCTGCAGCATTAATTTCGCCCTGCAAAAGCTGTGCTTGCAATTCAATACTTGCTAGTTTTGCATTTTTTGAATCGAGAATAGCCTGTGCCCGTGCAAACTGCTGACGAAAAAGAGAATCATCGAGCTCAAAGAGCAACATTCCCTTTTCAACGCGTTGATAATCTTGCACATAAATCCGCGCGATCACCCCAGAGATCTGTGAACTAACCAGCGTAACATTGCCCTTAATGGAAGCATTATCCGTTATTTGGATGTGACTCACAAAAGGAGGAAGTCTCCAAGCCCATAAAATCAGTAAAACACCCGTAATACCTGATAGGAATGCAATAATTGTAGCTTTTGATCGTAATGCTTTTATCATTTTTTGCACCCCTCTTTCTATGACATTACTCTACTTTTCTAATGCTCGCAAAGAGCATGACTTAACAATCATTGTGACAAGAAAAATAACGAATGCAATCATTGAAATATAAAAATAAAGCCTAAAAACGTCATCATAAGCAAAAATATTTGCTGTTAACTTAAATTTTTCTATCAACATAGAAGTACCCTGCTCGCTCCCCAAGCCATTGGGAACAGAGACACCATAAGAAGGTGAAAACAAAGTATTCATCTCACCAGAAATAAGTGGATCAGTAACAACAATATTTTGTGTTAAAGACTCAAAGTTCTTATGGGCAAAATAAAACTGTAGGCTGCCAAAAAAAGCAGACCCCATCAATCCCCCTGTCACTTGCGTTAACAAAAAAACAGCAATAAAGCTTAAAACATAACGCGGACCTCTCTCACCAGCGAGCACAAACCCTTTGAAAAGAGCAGGCGGCAAAAACAGTGCATAACTAAAACTCACCAATCCTTGGCTCAACATCATATCTTGCGGACGCGTTAAATGGTTTACACGACTATCTAAATAAGCTCCCAGCGCCAAACAACCCAAAGATAACAAATAAAAATAATCCTCACGCCCCGCTCGTAAAAAAAAGACGCAAACAGCTCCCCCTAACAAAATACCTAGTACCACAGCAAGATACATGGGCGCCATCTCACGATTAAGCAAACCAAAAAGATTAAAAAAGCCTACGGGCAAATTTGACCGTTCTAACAAGAAAACATGAAAGATAAATAAAATAAAAACAGATTGGACCATTTCCTTACTGAAAATCCACCGGAGATCAATCAACGGTTTTTCTCTATTAAGCTCAATAATAATAGCAATAGCCAATGAGAAAATGGCAAGTGCGAGCCCCCAACCAATCCATGGTGCTTCATACCACCAATACAATATGCCAACAGACATAATCACGGCATTTAATCCAAGACCAAGAGCAATCAAACCATAGCTTATCCAATCTAACTTTTGAATCACCTTACTGCGAACAACAGGCGTTAGGGGCAAAGTATAGATACAAACCAAGCTGATGAGAACCAATCCCATTTCCAGCGCGGAAAGACTGGAAAAACCACCATGTTCCAGCAAATCAGGAGAAATCAAACGTGATAAAGGTGCCGCTAAAGCAGCATTCATATAATTCAAGCTAAGACCAATAGTAAACTTCTTTGCTGGAGCAAAAGCCTCCATCATATAAAGCAGAGCAAGCGAAGCCAAAGGTGCAGCAGCAATCCCAGCGAAAAAGCGAATAATCAATGCAGAACGCAAATCCGTAACAAAGAGCTGTAAAACACAAACCAAAACGAAGCCAAGGATTGATAATTCAGCAAAAGCGCGCAACCCAAATTGATAGCGAATTTTGATCAACATAATCGCTATACTTACATTTGGCGCCATATAAGCCGCTACCAACCATGTTGTCTCGGTCAAAGTTGCGTGAAAATCACCGGTCAGATGGACAATGTTAGACTGAACAATATTAGCCCCTAAACCATAAGCCCATTGCAAAATAAGAGAAGCCAAAATATAAACAAAGCACTTTGGCAAAGGCCCTGCAAAAACACGACCAGGACGAGGAAAAGGTTTTCCGCTCCTTTTAGCAGACACAACCGTACTCTTTTTCCCGCTCATGTCACCTTTTCCTGTCTACCCTTGCTACGCCTCTATCAACGAAGAACCATCAGCTGACAATTGCTGGAAAAAAGCCTCTATTTTATGTTTATCCTCATCACTTGCTCCCCCCTTTAACGTCGCTTGAACTTGCAAAATCTGCTGTTCTAATACATCAAAAGAAAGATGCTCTACAGCCACAACATGCTCTACCAATAAAGAGCAGCCTGAAAAGGTAATATTTGCAACACCTCCACATACAGCAAATAATTTCTCACCTAAAGAAGTGCGAACACGAACACTGCCCAACACAATACTTGCCACCAATGGCGCATGATGCGCCATAACTGTTAAAGAACCTGAGGCTGAAGGAAGAACAACAGACACGACCTGATCTGAAAACACAATTTTTTCAGGCGATACAAGCTCAAACAAAAAATGCTCTTCTCTATTGTTTTCCACAAAAGTCTCCACAATACCCGATATAAGGACTTTCCGTTTTTTTCAACGACTCGTCCTTTTTAACGACAAAATATTCATGACAGTTTTCTTCTTAATAAGAAATTTCCTACTAAGAAGCCTCTGCCATAAGACGCTTTCCTTTTTCAAGTGCTTCATCAATCGAACCAACCATATAAAAAGCAGCTTCTGGCAAATCATCATAATCGCCAGCACAAAGACCTTTAAAACCTTTGATTGTCTCTTCTAAAGGGACGAGTTTTCCCGGTGAACCAGTAAAGGCTTCCGCCACATGGAAAGGTTGCGAAAGGAAACGTTCAATTTTACGTGCCCGTCCCACCAGCAATTTGTCGTCTTCAGAAAGTTCATCCATTCCAAGAATAGCAATAATATCCTGAAGTGCCCTATAACGTTGTAAAATAGTTTGCACTTGACAAGCAACCGTATAATGCTCTTCCCCCACAATCAATGGATCCAACATACGCGAGAAAGAGTCAAGCGGATCAACCGCTGGATAGATTCCCTTTTCAGCAATAGAGCGCGAAAGAACTGTCGTTGCATCCAAATGGGCAAAAGACGTTGCGGGTGCTGGATCTGTCAAGTCATCTGCAGGAACATAAATCGCTTGAACAGAGGTAATAGAGCCTGTTTTTGTACTGGTAATACGTTCTTGCAAAGCCCCCATATCCGTTGCCAAAGTTGGCTGATACCCCACAGCAGAAGGAATACGCCCTAAAAGAGCAGACACCTCAGCTCCTGCTTGCGTGAAACGGAAAATATTATCCACAAAGAAAAGAACATCTTGTCCTTCATCACGGAAACTTTCCGCAATTGTCAATCCTGAAAGAGCCACACGCGCACGTGCTCCTGGGGGTTCATTCATTTGCCCGTAAACAAGCGCACATTTTGATCCTTCCGTTGAACCATTATTCTCTCTTGGATTCACATTCACGCGACTTTCGATCATTTCATAATAAAGATCATTTCCTTCACGCGTACGTTCTCCCACACCAGCAAATACGGAATAACCACCGTGTGCCTTTGCAATATTGTTTATAAGTTCCATAATGAGAACGGTTTTTCCAACACCAGCACCACCAAACAAGCCAATTTTACCCCCTTTAGAATAAGGAGCTAACAAATCCACGACTTTAATACCAGTGACGAGAATTTCTGAAACCGTTGATTGCTCAACATATTCAGGCGCTTCTTGGTGAATAGAACGCGTTTTAGTTGCAGGAATTGGTCCCACATTATCCACCGGCTCTCCAATCACATTCATAATACGTCCCAATGTCGCTTCTCCTACAGGAACGCTAATTTGCGTTCCTGTATCCACAACCTTTTGGCCCCGCATCAGACCATCAGTTGTATCCATAGCAATCGTACGCACAGTATTTTCACCCAAATGCTGAGCAACTTCCAACACCAAACGATTGCCTAAATTCTCTGTTTCCAAAGCATTGAGAATATTTGGCAATGCGCCTTCAAATTGCACATCAACGACAGCACCAATAACCTGCTTGATCACACCAACAGCGCCTTTTGCCTGCTCTTCTTTTTTTGCGGATATATCTTTTTTTACAGGCGTATCTTTAGCTGCACTACGCGCAGATGCAGACGAAGCCTTAACACCCGCTTGAGATTTCGAAGCGGCTTTTTTCACGCTGGAACGAGCAACTGGTTTCTTTTTTTCACCTTTTTCTGTTCCTTTGCTTGAGGTTACTGCTTTTACCATCAATCCTTACCTTTTCCATTTAAAGCGCTTCAGCGCCCGCAATAATTTCGATCAATTCTGTCGTAATCTGTGCCTGACGCTGACGATTATAAGCCACCGTCAATTTATTAATCATTTCACCTGCATTGCGCGATGCATTGTCCATAGCCGTCATCTTTGCGCCCATTTCACCAGCAACATTTTCCAACAAAGCCCGAAAGATTTGCACTGAAAGATTGCGTGGCACAAGCGTCTCTAAAAGAGAAGCAGCATCCGGTTCATACTCATAAACAATCGATTGAGATCCCTTACTATGATCGGTTTGCTCTACAACATCTATGGCCTCAACAACTGCTTTTGGAGCAATCATTGGAATCAAACCAAAAGCTGTCGGTCGCTGATTAATGACGGAAACAAATTCAGAATAAAACAGCGTACAGACATCGAAAGCGCCATCATTGAATAAATCAACAATCCGTTGACTAATCATCACCGCCTCTGCAAAACTAATTCGCTTTACAGCATGCAAATCGATGTGATCAATTATCAAACCTTTGTAATCACGCGATAAAATATCCGCACCTTTTTTACCTACGGTAATAATTTTCACTATTTTACCAGATGCCAACAGTACTTTAATCTGTTCACGTGCACGACGAGCAATTTGCACATTAAAAGCACCACACAAACCGCGCTCAGCAGTACATACTACCAGGAGATGCACATCATCTCGCCCTGTGCCTCGCATAAGAGCAGGTGCATCAACACCATCCACATCAGCAGCGACACTGGTCAAAATATCAGCCATTCTCTTTGCATAAGGACGAGCAGACTGCGCCGCCTCTTGTGCACGATGTAACCTTGCTGCTGCAACCATCTGCATAGCTTTAGTAATCTTTTGTGTTGCTTTAACCGAAGCGATACGGTCTCTAAGATCCTTTAGTGAGGCCATTCAAGCATTCCATTAATTCATCACGAAAAATTTTTCGCATAAGTGTTAAGAACCGTCATCAACTTATCTTTCAGCTCGTCTGTTAACTGCTTTTGCTCAGCAATTGCCTTTAAGAGATCTTGATAATCACTCCGCAAAAGCACCAAAAGCCCCTGCTCAAACCGCGCAACATCAGAAACCGCTAGAGAATCAAGATAGCCATTCACACCCGCGAAAATAACCACCACCTGTTCTTCTGTTTTGAGTGGAGAAAATTGTGGCTGCTTTAAAAGCTCAGTCAAGCGTGCTCCTCGATTCAGCAGACGCTGGGTTGACGCATCCAAATCAGAGCCAAACTGCGCAAAAGCTGCCATTTCACGATATTGCGCCAATTCACCTTTAATCGAGCCGGCAACCTGTTTCATCGCCTTAATTTGTGCAGCAGAACCAACACGCGACACAGAAAGACCAACATTTACAGCGGGACGAATTCCTTGATAAAACAAATTAGTCTCTAGAAAAATTTGCCCATCCGTAATCGAAATCACATTTGTAGGAATATAGGCGGAAACATCATTTGCTTGCGTTTCAATGACTGGCAAAGCTGTCAAAGACCCAGATCCATTTTCTGCATTCAACTTCGCAGCCCGCTCTAAAAGACGCGAATGAAGATAGAAAACATCTCCCGGATAAGCTTCACGACCTGGAGGACGACGTAACAAAAGAGACATTTGACGATAAGCCACCGCCTGTTTTGACAAGTCATCATAACCGATCAAAGCATGTTGCCCATTATCACGAAAATATTCGCCCATAGCACATCCGGCAAGAGGCGCAATAAATTGCAATGGCGCTGGATCAGAAGCGGTTGCTGCCACAATAATAGAATATTCCAGTGCTCCACGTTCTTCCAAAACTTTAACGAACTGCGCCACCGTCGAACGTTTTTGACCAATAGCGACATAAATGCAATAAACTTTGTCTTGTTCTCGTCCAGCCTCTTTTTCATGAAAAGGCTTTTGGTTTAAAAATGTATCGAGCAAAATCGCTGTTTTTCCTGTCTGGCGATCACCAATCACTAATTCACGCTGCCCCCGTCCAATGGGGATGAGTGCGTCAATCGCTTTCAATCCGGTCGACATCGGTTCATGCACAGACTGACGCGGAATAATTCCAGGCGCCTTAACATCAACACGACGACGTTCTGTTGCTTTAATGGGTCCCTTACCATCGATAGGATTTCCCAATGCATCAACCACACGCCCAAGCAAAGCGGGACCCACAGGAACATCCACAATAGCACCCAATCGTTTTACACAATCCCCTTCACGGATATCGCGATCTGAGCCAAAAATGACCACACCAACATTATCAATTTCCAAATTGAGAGCCATACCGCGCACACCGTTTGGAAAAGCAACCATTTCCCCTGCTTGGACATTATCCAAACCATAAACGCGGGCGATACCATCCCCAACAGAGAGAACCCAACCAATTTCTGAAACCTCAGCCTTTTGGTCAAAGTTTTTGATTTGCTCTTTTAGAATTTTTGAAATTTCAGATGGTCTAATATCCATCAGCTGACCTCTTTTTTCAATGCAAGCTTAAGCGAAGACAATTTTGTTAGAAGGGACGTATCAATTTGAGACGCCCCCACACGAACGATTAATCCACCAAGAATCGTTGGATCCACAATGATGTGTAGCAAAACTTTTCCCCCGACGACACTTTCCAAAGCCTCACACAATTCTTGTCTTTGTTGAGAACTTAAGGAGCGCGCAGAAATAATTTGTGCTGTTACTTGATTACGAGCGCGTGCAACACAACGTTGAAAAGCATGTAAAATACCAAATACGGCACTAAGCCTACGGTTTGCTGCAATAACGCGTAAAAAATCACCAATAACCTGTCCTGCGTTTTTATCAGCAAATTTGATGTTTTCACAAATAGATTGCATCACCTTAATTTGCTCTTTGACTGAAAAGAATGGACTGAGCACAAAGCGTTTTAAATCTTCATTTTGCTCCAAGACAAGCAAAATTTTTTCCACTGCCTTTTCAACTTTTTCAACGTTTCCCGCTTCTTGAACGCAATCAAAAAGCGCTTGCGCATAGCGTTGATCTACCAACGGCAGCGGTATGAGAGAAAATGAATCCGACACGAAATACCGCCTCTTTCCCTTGAGCGACTCTCTGATAGTTATCAGATGAAATGAAACAGACACTCTCTATTTTAAGAATCTTCTTCTTAAAACCTAGAACAAAAATCTCTTGGTTTCTAGCATAGACATAACTGACTCGCAACACCACAAATCGCTGCTTTTTAAAAATTTTAATAAAATATTCAAAATATTTTTAAAAAGCATTTTTTTAGATATACAGGATGGCATCATAGTTTTTTTATGCCTCTTTTTGACATTCTCTGAGCGATTTTTTTCACTCTCTTTAATTTTACTCCCAATGCTCTTTCCACCCCCAAAAAACGGTTCTTCCTTAACATTAAAGATCAGCCTCTTATCACCATAAGAGCTTTCGCGAGAAGCAACTATGCATTGCCTCACACTTTTGTTTATTGCGTTCTAGAATGGGATTACATCCCTCACGAGAACAGCACGCCATTGGGTTGCAATTTAACAGGCTTATTTTAAAGAGACATCTCTCAAAGCTCCCAAGCCCATTTATGACAGCACCCATAAATGGTATAGTAAATCCATTGAGCCCCCATCTTTACGCTTATGAAGAAACAAGCGTTCCCCACACCACACACTTTGCCCAGTTCCCAATATTGCGACAGCCCTTGGCATTAGAGACGATTCATAAGAAGCACTTTTACTCCTTATCTTCTATAGTTTCACTCCACATACTCAATTCCCGCTTGTTATGTACAAGCGAATAATTTTGATTGATTTAACATACACAGGTTTGAAACGAGAGAAGCTTACGATATTCGAAACTCTCATTCAACATACAAAACAATGCATTATCCTTATAAACAAGGCTGC
>NZ_JBHIQN010000006.1:0-47328 GCF_042196525.1 Bartonella sp. AC62GZZY | reverse complement strand
GACTGCGACTGCGACTGCGACTGCGACTGCGACTGCGACTGCGACTGCGACTGCGACTGCGACTGCGACTGCGACTGCGACTGAAAAAATGTGTTATTTCAAACTCATAAGCAAGAAAAAATAACGGATATCCCTCTTAAAATTAAGAAAAATTTGATCTTTTTTCTTCAAATACCCACGCTTCTGAAAACATTTCACCAAATTATTTCCTTTTAAAAACACTTTTTAAATATACAACTTAAATATACAATGCATTGATTTATAATGATAATGCTTCTTTCTTCATACTGAATACTCCCCAACATCGTAAGATTCTCTCATTTCAAATCCTTTGATCAAAATCATTCTCTTGCTCCATTACAAGTAAGGAAGATGGATAAAATGATTAAAGAAAAAACATCTCTTATAAACGCTCTCAAGGACCAAGAGCTTTTGTAAGACTAAGAGCTAAAATAATATAATGGTGCCAACCGGTACTTTATAAAATAAAGGTGGCACTCCCTAACAGCTTCTGCATTCATGAAAGCCCTTACATTATATTATTCACGGATAACATCGTAAAATGAATTCGAGCGTACTGAGAAACACTTACTTAAACAAGAAATGTAACAATACAATAATATTCTGTTTTGGTTGCTCTGCTTTGCATGAAAAACGCAACCCCATTAAAAAATGAGGGTAATAAAAGCGTGAAGAACTGGAACAGCTCCATGAAAAAAATATTGCTATGAACGCTTTTAAAACGATAAAATCAAATAAAAAGATGGTAACGATAGACGCTCATTTTTACCTTTACGCTCCAAAATGAATCTGTGTTCTCATCAAAGATAAATAAAGCAGATATAATATTTTTCACTCTAATTGGGTATAACATCAAAACGACTCGTACAGTACAAAAACATTTTATTTTCTGTTACATGCTGCTGTATGAGATTTGACTGTCAAACAACATCAAAAACACGATCTTCTTAAATCCACACCCTTCATTTTAATATTGCGCAGACTTTAGAAAAAGCTTTATGGATCGATATCAATTTGAACCAGAATAGAACTGAGCATTTTGGAGTATACCGCTAAGCATTGCCCCCTTATCCAAAGAATATTGCCCCTAAAATAAAAAAAGCAGCAAAAACTGAAAACGATAACGCCCCCGAACCAGAGCCAAAGGCGCTTCTGCTGGTCCCATAACAGAGATATTTTTTCCCGTGGCGCTGCTTAATGCAATGTACATATATCATATTTTGCTGCTTGGATGCTTATTCTGAATAATAAGAAGAGTTCAAGTAAAGCACCTTAAGCAAAAAGACCTTCGCTTTATGCGATACTGGTTTTAGAAAAAGCTTTGCGGATCAATATCAATTTGAACCCGAACGGAACTGGGCATTTTGGGTATACTACTAAGCATTACACGTATAAACCCTTGTATATCAAAAGAGCGCTGTCCTTTCAGCAAAAGCCGAAAACGATAACGCCCCCGAACCAAAGCCAAAGGCGCTTCTGCTGGTCCCATAACAGAGATATTTTTTTCCCGTGGTGCTGCTTGACGCAATGCGCGCGCATAATGTTCTGCTGTTTGGCGCTGTTGTGCCGACACAATCAAAGAGGCAAGCCGCCCATAGGGGGGCAAATGATAATGCTGACGTGCTGCAATCTCACGTGTGTAAAAATCTTCTGGCTGGCATGCAAGTAAGGCTTTGATGACCGGATGATCTGGTTGATAGGTTTGCAATAATCCTAAACTCTTCAATCCCACACGCCCTGCTCTTCCGGTAACTTGAGAAAGCAGCTGATAGGTACGTTCACTTGCGCGTAAATCGCCATTGGCAAGACCAAGATCAGCATCAATAACACCAACCAGAGAGAGCTTGGGAAAATGATGTCCTTTAGCGACCAGCTGTGTTCCAATAATAATGTCTACATCGCCATTGGCAATGGCTTGCAATTCGCTTCGCAACTGCCCAATTCCCCCTTTAAGATCTGTTGAAAGGATCAATGATCGCGCTTGAGGAAAAAGCATCTGTGTTTCTTCGGCAATTCTTTCCACACCCGGTCCGCAAGCCACAAGATGATCTAAGGTTCCGCATTCAGGACAGGCTTCAGGAAGTGGTTCATGATATCCACAATGATGACATTTCAGTTGCCCTTGCGCGCGATGTTCTACCAACCAACTTGAACAATCGTTACAATGAAAACGATGTCCGCAAATTCGGCATAAAGTTAAAGGTGCATAACCACGGCGATTAAGAAAAAGAAGAGCTTGTTCACCCTTATCAAGCGTTTGTTTTAAAGCTCTTTCAAGAGCAAAAGAAATAAAGCGCCCCTTTTGCACCCCTCCTTGACGCATATCAACCACCCGCAACTGTGGAAGTGCGACTTCTTTAAAACGGGATGGTAAATGCACCTTTTGATAACGCCCTTTTAAAACATTGGCTTGGCTTTCAATCGACGGTGTGGCTGAGGATAAAATAACAGGAAAATGCTCAAAAGAGCCCCGAGCAACTGCCATATCACGCGCATGATAAAAAATGCGCTCTTCTTGTTTATAAGCGCTATCATGTTCTTCATCGACAACAATCAAGCCAAGCTTAGGAAAGGGAAGAAAAAGCGCCGAACGAGCCCCAGCCACAACACGCACCCGCCCTTCTGCGACTTGCCGCCAGACGCGTTCTCTACGACGTGGCGTCAAATCAGAATGCCATTCTGCTGCCGCAGCGCCAAAGCGCGCATAAAAACGATCTAAAAACTGCTGAGTTAAAGCAATTTCCGGCAATAAAATTAAAACCTGCTTATCGCCTTTGAAGGCTTGAGCAACCGCTTCAAAATAAACTTCTGTCTTTCCAGATCCAGTCACACCATCAAGCAAAAAAACTTGAAACTGAGAAGATAAAACACCTTCCCGCAATACTGTTGCTGCTTCATTTTGCGCTCCCTGCAACTGAGGAGGACAAAAATCAGGATCAGGCATTTCCACAAGGTCAGGAGCAGGAACCATAACATCTTCGAAAACTCCTAGAGCTTTTAAACCTTCAACAACAGAAACCGAAGTTCCAGCCGCATGTGCCAGACCAGAACGTGTCCATATCTTCTCATCACGCACCAATTCCAAAATCCGTGATCGCGCTGGTGTGAGACGTTCTACATTGCCACCACAATATCGCAAACCCAGCATCTGCGCTTCCGGCTCTAAAGCAGCCGGTACAGACAAAACCAATCGTGCAACAAGACCAAAAGGTGCCATTGTATAGCGACTAACAAAACGCAAAAATGTGATCATTTCTGCCTTTAATGGGGGGCAATCAAAAACATGAAGAAGAAAGCGTAATTTTTCACGCGCCACAGGTGCAGCCCCTTGCCCATCGGCTCTCTTTTCTTCAACGTCCACAACAAAACCGCAAAGTTCACGCCCCATCACCGGAACCCGAACAAAAGACCCAACGTTTACCTCCATAGAAGATGGAACTTTATAACTATAAGGGTGAGCAACAGGAAGAGGAACCAATACGGATACAATCTTTTCCTCCATCATGTTTGAATTCATCTTTTTAACCAATCTACAACCCCTCAAGCACCAACAGGTCTATACGTTATCTTTAAATACTCTTAATTAAAATTCATTGCGGGATTCAATCTTTCCCTCCTATCACAGCACTTTTCTCACAAAAATTCTTTTAAACACTCATTCCATCATCAAAGCACCAACAAAAAACCAATCTCATCCTCTATAGCAAAAAAACCAGCGCCATTCTCCAGTGCAAATAAAGCCCATCTACTATAAACATTCAACATGATATCGTAAGTATACCCCTCCACAACACTATCCCATAGTGCAACTTATTCTTAACACAAAAACTTTTATTTTTTTTGCGCCTCATGTTTCAATTTAATCCTCAATAAACTGATTCATAAAGATAATTCACTTTTTGTATGTTGAATGAGAACCCCTCAATACGATAAATTTTTCTCATTTCAAACCCATCGAGGAACATTTGTAAATCTTTATTAATGAGAGAGAGTACGCCATGTTTTTGAGTACCGGTGGGATAATAGTGCGCAAAACCATCGCAATATTTGTCTTGGCAATATTTGTCTTGCTTCATGCCAAAGCGTGGAAACAATGCGTACATTTTTCAACCTAGTTGAAACTACGCAACAACAATACAAGCAATAAGCCGGTACCAACACACACCTTACCAGCTCGTGGATGTTGCCAACAAGCCCCTTGGCACTTAAAATGATTCATAAAAGGTATTTTCTCTTCTTTTTTGGACAGTTTCACTCTCCACGGCTTTTCCCGTTTATCACCCGCAAGAAAATGATTTTTATTGATTCAACATAAAACAGGTTTAGAACGAGAGAATCTACGATTTTCGGGGTTCTCATTCAACATACAAAAAGTGAATTATCTTTATGAATCAATGCAATGCAGTACAAAAGTATAGGGTTAAAAAATTGTTTATACAGATTTTTATTGTCAAAAGATCTTTCCAATGAAATTTTTAAGACATTAAACGCTATTTTAGCCCATTTTTCTCATCTTCTTATGGAACTTCCAATGATTATAAATCATTGAGGGTCCTCGCCACATTTCAAAAATGAAGATTCTTAACCCCGCCGATCTATAAATAATGTCCTGTACATAATGTTTTGTAAATAATCCTGCTTCCTAAACGGACTTACAACTTCTTTATGTGATTCATATCTCCCTCCTAAAGTAAGCTAATTTATAAGATACAGCTCCTTTCTCTAAATATTTATCAAACTCTCATACAAATCCACGCCCTTTTCGCAACGCAAACCATGAATGGTATAATGATAAATCCACTGATCACCACCATCTTTACGCTTCACAAAGGAGTAAACCAGCACCCATCACATACCTTGCCAGCTCATGAATGTTGCCCCCCCTTAGCACTTGAAACAATTCATAAGAAGCATCTTGAGTACTTTCTGAAATACTTATTCCCCACATTCCTGCCCCTCTTATGACGTGCAAACAAGTGATTTTAATTGATTCAATATAAAGCAAAATACGTGATGAGAAAATCTTTCTGTCTTTGGCGTTATAATTTAAGTTAAACAATTATTTATCATTATAAATCAATATGTTGACCATATAAAATATTTCATGCGTAAAATTTTACATGCCTTCTTCAATGGTGTTTTATTACGACACAATGAATCCATTCGTTTTCATCAAAAATAAGGTTAAACGTACCGAAGGTATCTTATGATGCACACTCAAATATCAAGAGCAATCGCAAATAAGAAATGAGCAAAGTGTGTGATAATGCTAGCCTATTTTCATAAGTATAAAAATACCGCTACGCAAAAATGTTGGTACACAATGAATTCTATACCTTATTACGAGCAACACTATGAAATGGGTGTGAAAACGATAAATCGTATTTCTTTACCGAAAACGAGTATATGATTAACACCATAGCATTCTTGTTCTTTACACAGATATTAATTCTTTCTCTTGCTTTTGCCGTCAACAATAGCGCATAACAAAAAATAGGATAAAAGCTAAAAAGAAGAGGTTAGATATGAAGTTTTTTGTGGATAGCGCCAATATCGAAGAAATTCAAGAGTTACAGAATTTAAGCCTTGTTGATGGTGTTACCACCAATCCCTCTCTTATCCTAAAATCAGGACGCAATATTCTTGATGTTACAAAAGAAATTTGTGCTCTCGTTAGCGGACCTGTTTCTGCTGAAGTTGCAGCAACTCAATTTGAAGACATGATGAAAGAAGCGACTGTTTTAGCAAAGATTGCCGACAATATTTGTATCAAGCTTCCTTTAACACTTGATGGATTAAAAGCCTGTAAAGCCCTCACAGCAGCAGGACTAAAAACAAATCTCACCCTTTGTTTTTCTGCCAATCAAGCCTTATTAGCAGCAAAAGCAGGCGCGACATTCGTTTCACCTTTTATTGGGAGACTTGATGATTGCGGAAATAATGGAAGTGAACTGCTTCATGAAATACGCACAATTTATGATAACTATAACTTTGAAACACAAATCTTAGCCGCTTCAATCCGCACCGTTAATCATGTCAAAGAAGCAGCACTAAGCGGTGCTGACGTTGCAACAGTTCCACCAACAGTCTTAAAAGCCCTGGTCAAACATCCTCTCACCGATAAAGGATTGCAAATATTCCTCGACGACTGGAAAAAAACAGGACAAAATATTGTTTAATGGCTAGAAATTTTATTGGAAAGATCTTTTGAAAGTAACAAAAAGATCTGTTCAGCCAACTCTTCCGCGACACGTTTTTTTGCATCTTCTTCTGCTTGCAGCGTTGCATATTCTTGACGAAGGCGTTCAAAAGATGCATTCATCATTGCTGTTCCTTTTGCAACAGGCATATTTTTCATATCCTGCAAAGTATAAGAAGCTCTGCTCATAACAGTTCCAACAGAAGGTCGTCCCTCTCTCTTTCTATCATAATCAACCTCTATCTGCATCGATTCTCTTGTAAATACGGATGTCTGCAATGCTAATCGATAAGCCGGTAGAGAAGATTTACCCCCATTCCCATACAAAAGAAACAGTAAATGATTGCGCACCATTTGACCAAAACGATCTGAAGGTTCTTCCACAACAATAGAGGCGAGCTTTTGCGCAAGCCCCAAAGAAGCTTGCCCAGAAGCAAATTTTCCATAAGAAGCAGAATTCATCGCCATTGAACTCTGCGACTCCTGACGGTAAAGCGGCTCAACTTTGCATCCACACAACAGTGTGAATACACCAGCTAAAACGATAAGCAGAAAACTTTTAAAGAACGACATTCACAATCCTTTTTGGAACAACAATGATTTTTTTCACGGGCTTTTCAATCAGCTGCGCCTGTACGAAATCTAAAGCCAAAACCGCTTCTTTAATCATCACCTCATCGGCTGTTGCTGCAACAGTCACCTCACCACGTTTTTTACCATTAATTTGCACCGGCAAAGTATAGCTTTCTTCAACGATTAATGCAGGATCATAAACAGGCCAAGCAAGCGTAGACATTAAAGTCTCTTCCCCTAAAGCTGCATGACATTCCTCTGCTAAATGAGGCATCATTGGGGCAATCATGGCAAGAAAAAAATCCATAGCTTGACGTAAAGAAGCTTTCATTTCATCGTCAACACTTTCTATCCTATTTAACAACGGTGCCATAATATTCAAGAATTCATAAAGGCGTGCAATAGCCCGATTAAAAGCGAATTTTTCCAAATCATCTTCTACAGCGTGGAGCGTACGATGGGCTGCTTTTGAGAGTTCCAAAGCCGCTCCTTGATGCCCTGCACAAGGGGATATATCCTTTAAAACAGAAGCACTCAAAGCCACATGGCGCCAAACACGCTGGACAAAGCGATGAGCCCCTTCAACACCAGATTCTGTCCAGATAACATCCCGCTCGGGGGGAGAATCTGACAACACAAACCAGCGCACAGTATCAGCACCATAAGATGCAATAATATCGTCAGGATCAACAACATTCTTTTTTGATTTAGACATCTTCTCAATCAAACCAATCGTCACTTCACTTTGATCGGTTAATTTATAAGCCTGACGCTTTCCATCTTTTTCAACAATCGAAATTTCTGCTGGAGAAACCCAACCCTGTTCATCCCTATAGGTTTCATGCACCACCATCCCTTGCGTAAAAAGCCCCTTAAAAGGCTCATCAACCGTCACATAACCTAACAATTTCATGGCACGCATAAAAAAGCGCGCATAAAGAAGATGCAAAATCGCGTGCTCAATTCCACCAATATATTGTTGCACAGGCAACCATTCAGCGGTTGCGTGTTTGTCAACCGGTTCTGATGCAAAAGGAGCCGTAAAGCGTGCATAATACCAAGAAGAGTCAACAAATGTATCCATGGTATCGGTTTCACGTTTGGCAGGTTGACCACAGGAAGGACAAGTAACATTTTGCCATGTTTCATGCCGCGCAAGAGGATTTCCTGGTTGATCAAAAGTAACATCATCCGGCAACACAACCGGTAAATTAGCACGCGGAACAGGGACAACCCCACAAGATGTACAATGGATCATGGGAATGGGGCACCCCCAATAACGTTGCCGCGAAATCCCCCAATCACGCAAACGAAATTGCACTGTTTTCTTCCCTTGCGGTTGCCCATTGAACATTTGTTTCTCAAGCCTTTTGGCTGCTTCTTCAAAGGCTTGTTGGGGTGTTAAACCATCCAAAAATCTAGAATTAATCATCACCCCATCACCAACATAAGGCGCTTCAGGTGTGACAAAATCTTCTTTCTCAACTCCTAAAGGCAAAACCACCGGTTTTATTGGAAGGTCATATTTACACGCAAAATCGAAATCTCTCTGATCATGAGCAGGACAACCAAAAACAACCCCTGTTCCATAGTCCATAAGCACAAAATTAGCGATATAAACGGGAATATGCACCGTTGAATCGAAAGGATGAACAGCCAAAAGGGGCGTGAGAAACCCTTGTTTTTCAGCTGTTTCAAGAGCTGCCGTTGTCGTTCCACCACACCGACAATTTTCAATAAAATCACTCAACGCTTTGTCTTTTTTTGCCAAAGCTCGTGCAATAGGATGATCAACAGACAGCGCTAAAAAGGAAGCACCAAAAAGTGTATCAGGGCGCGTTGAATAACAAACAACCTCATCAAATTTTTCACAAACATCACCAGCATCACCTGTCGACTTTAAAGCCCAACGAATCAGCAAACCTTGTGATTTTCCAATCCAATTTTTTTGCATGGTGCGAACTTTTTCAGGCCATTGGTTCAGCTCTTCAAGCCCAGCCAAGAGATCTTCACTAAAGTCGCTAATTTTGAAAAACCACTGGGTCAACTCACGTTGTTCCACCAACGCACCAGAACGCCATCCCCGTCCATCAACAACCTGTTCATTGGCCAAAACAGTATGATCAACAGGGTCCCAATTCACCTTAGCCACTTTACGTGCTACCAACCCCTTTTGATAGAAATCAAGGAACAACATTTGTTGGCGGTGGTAATATTCCACATCACAAGTTGCAAATTCACGCGCCCAATCGAGTGAGAGCCCTAATTGTTTTAATTGCCCGCGCATGACCGCAATATTTTGATAAGTCCAAGTTTTAGGGTGCACTTTATTTTGCATAGCAGCATTTTCAGCCGGCATCCCAAAAGCGTCCCACCCCATGGGATGAAGCACATTAAACCCCTTTGCGCGTTTATAGCGTGCAACCACATCTCCCATGGCATAATTGCGCACATGCCCCATGTGAATACGGCCAGAAGGGTAAGGAAACATCTCTAAAACATAATATTTTTCACGAGCATCTTCTTGGACAGTCTGAAAAATTTTCTTTTCATCCCAAATTTCTTGCCATTTTTTTTCTCTCGCACGTGGATTATAGCGTTCACCTATCTTATAATGCTCAATCGTCATTCCCATTATACTCTTTTAATAAAACAGAACCAAAAACTTGTTTTATTATGCTTGATCATGGATTAACCTCATCGTCAACATTTTCGTGAAATATTTCCCTAAGTATTTTATAAAACTTTAAAAAAAACGACCAACTCTTGAACAACAACGATAAAGCACAAACATATGAAGATACAAACTCCCCTTGATGCCCCTTCCATTGAATCATGGCAAAACCTTCAAAAAGATATTGCAGCAATATGCCAAGAGTTACAACGCCCTGTAGAAGAAATTGAACTTATCGCTGTTTCAAAAACTGTTTCTGCTATTGATATACGACCCCTTTTGCAAGCAGGACAATCTTTGTTTGCAGAAAACCGTGTACAAGAAGCAGTACAAAAATGGCCTGCTTTACGTCAACAATTTGAAAATATTAAACTTCATCTCATCGGCCCCCTACAGTCCAATAAAGCTGCTGAAGCTGTAAAGATTTTTGATGTCATTCAAACGGTTGATCGTGCAAAAATAGCCAAAGTTTTGATGGAGGAAATGCAAAAGCAAAAAAGGCATCTTCCCTGCTATGTTCAGGTTAACATTGGCTTAGAACCGCAAAAAAGTGGTATCGCACCACAAGAAGCTATATCTTTTGTCAACCAATGCAAAAACAACTATGGACTTGATATCATCGGACTTATGGGCATTCCCCCTGTCGATGAAAACCCCGGCCCCTATTTCGCGCTCTTAGCAAAATTAGCAAAACAAGCAGGTCTTCCAAAGCTTTCCATGGGTATGTCCAGTGACTTCAAAACCGCTCTACAGTTTGACTCTAACGTCCTTCGCATTGGCTCTGCTTTATTTGGAAAACGCCCTGTGTAAAGCAATTCCCTCTCATATAAATTCACTCCCCCTTCATATAAATTCCCATTGAAAATTCTACGAACAAGCCCAAAACAGCAGAAATGAGAAAAAATATTTCCTTCAATATCAATAAAAGAGCAATTTTAGCAAAAAAGATTCCAGTCCCTCTTTCATCCTGTTAGCAAAATAAGCAAAAAAGCTGGTCTTCTCAAATTTCTTACCGGCACATCCACAACACATACAATAGCTTCAAGATAGCGTTACAATTTGGCTCTCATATTCTCGCACATTAGCTCTACTTTACTCCCCTCTGACCGCCTCTCCAGCAAAAGCAACGTAAAAAATAAATCCTTATATAAAGGCAAAATGATAAGAGGGGCGTTGCGCATGAATGAAAAAACTGTCGCGAAATAAATAATTACAAAAGAATATTTAATAAGATCATCGCAATGATCTCCATTAAAAACCACGAATTCTCTTAACTTCCCCAACACGCGCACACAATTTCCCCATATGCCAATGGTGTAAAGTAGATAAAAAAAGCTTATGGCTGCATAATACAGTAACACAACTCTTTCATGTAAGCCACTTGAGCAAAATAAACATCTCAAATACCCAATAGAGCACCAAGAACCGCGCTAAACAACATGATAGCAATCTATAAGGTCAACGATAGCATAGAGACTTTCTATGCTCTACAAAGCGTAAAATACAGTCAATATCCGCCTGAAAAATAAAAGAACGAATCCCACGCATGTGCGCATAATACATGCAAGAAAAACAATAGCAACAAAGCAGATTTCAATAACGATATCTCTTTATATTTCTCGTAAACAAATAGAAAAACTTCAACTTTTCATATGCGCAATTTTTCTGATTTTAAACTTTAATTAAGGAAAAACAGGGAATATTTCTTATATTTTAAAATATTGTAAATAATATTATTATCTTCTTAAGAAGAAGATTTCATGTATACATATTATAGATATTATTTATACATTATTTTTATTTACATTTTTAAAATTTATATTTGATACTAATCTAAAGTGTGTGATAGCCATTTGAAATGTATCATTTTGATACTGTTTTAGACCTAGATAATTAAGGAGAATTAATATGTTTGGTTCATTCAACACATTCGGTCATATGGCGACAAAGCCTTCTTTTGGTCATTCGCACAATTCAAGACCTACTCATGGAAATGCATGTAGTCCTGGTGCTTTTATGTCTCACATGAATGCACGTGGCAGCGAAGTAGGATTTCCGGCAGGAGTAGTTGGTGCAATTCAAGGTGGTATAACTGGGGGACCAGTAGGTGCATTTACAGGTGGAATGGGAGCTTTGTCATTGGGATACATAGGAGGTGCTGCTTGGGGCTTTATAGAAAAAGGTCGTGAGTGTTGGTTCTAATTTATAGAGAATAGCGACAAAGATATCTCTGAAATTAATAGTTTTGTAAGTATACTTGAAAGAATATACCAAAGTTAAATATCTACATCTATGGATAAAATATTTTTCAGGGATATCTATTGCGGATCACCTCTTATAATCAGGATTTTGTT
This sequence comes from Bartonella sp. AC62GZZY, assembly GCF_042196525.1. Taxonomy (NCBI): domain Bacteria; kingdom Pseudomonadati; phylum Pseudomonadota; class Alphaproteobacteria; order Hyphomicrobiales; family Bartonellaceae; genus Bartonella; species Bartonella sp. AC62GZZY. Next base: position 35,507 of record NZ_JBHIQN010000006.1, on the reverse strand, counting down.
ATAATGAATATTCTTTATGAAATCATAAGACTGTTTTGCATTCTCATTGTCGTTATCCCTATATATGCTATTGGTTTAAAAAAAATTGGTGGCTACAGTTGGAAACTATCTATAAAAATAGCCTCATTGTCAGTTATTGTGTTTTTTATTCTTGATAGTTTGTGTAGATATTTTGGTTTATATTAATATTTATTGGATGAGTTCCAAGTACACTGAAAAAATAATTTTCAGAGGTATCTATTGATATCACATACTATAACTAGGATTTTGTTATAATGGATATTCACTATGAAATTGTAAGAATGTTTTGCATGTTAATTATAATTACTCCTATAATTGCCATTTCTTTTAAAATATTCAATGGCGTAGGTTGGAGATTGTCTATTATAATGGCATTATCGTCATTTATTATGTTCTTTATTTCTAATTTTTTGCGTAGATATTTTGGTTTATATTAATATTTAGTAAATTTATTCTTTTAAAAAGCATTCTCATTCCCTCTCCTTTATAGGGGTATGTTTTTAATATCTTTATGCTTTTATAAAAAGCTCTATACCGCAATAGTCTTTGCCATATTTGAATATCCTAAAAGCATAAAATACTCTCTTAAAGACAAACGTATCAGATTTAAAAATTGACTATTCTAATCTTTGTCATTTAGTCTAACCTCATAATGAAAAGCTTTTGGGAAAACTCTGCCAAAATATAACCATACAAAAATACAGAGGCAGATTTTTCTAAACAATAAAATGAGGGAAACATGACCGAAAAAATTTATCCAATATCAGAAGAGATCAAAAAAAATACTTTACTCGATGAGGAAACTTATCAACAATGGTATCGAGAAAGCATCGATGATCCAGAAAGCTTCTGGGCAAAACATGGTCAACGCATTGAATGGTTTAAAGCTTTTACAAAAGTAAAAAACACTTCTTTTAACGGAGATGTATCGATTCAATGGTATGAAGATGGGATAACAAATGTAGCTTATAATTGCATTGATCGCCACCTGAAAACCCATGGAGACAAAATCGCGCTCATTTGGGAAGGGGATAATCCTTATCATGATAAAAAAATAACCTATAACGAACTTTATGAACACGTTTGTCGTTTTGCTAATCTTTTGAAAAGTCGTGGCATTAAGAAAGGCGATAAAGTAACCATTTATCTCCCCATGATACCCGAAGCAGCCTATGCCATGCTTGCCTGCGCCCGCATTGGAGCCATTCATTCGGTTATCTTTGCAGGCTTTTCTGCTGAAGCAATAGCAGGACGCCTTGTTGACTGTGAATCAACCTTTATGATTACCGCTGATCACGGCTTGCGTGGCGGCAAACGGATTAACTTAAAAGACAACGTTGACCATGCCATTGAGATAGCCGCGCGCCAAAATGTGCATGTGGACCAAGTCATGGTTATACGGCGAACTTGTGGCCCCATTCAATGGGTAGAGGGGCGTGATTTTTGGTACCACGAAGAGATAGCTCATACCCAAAGAGACTGTCCAGCAGAACCCATGAATGCTGAAGATCCACTTTTTATTCTTTATACTTCAGGCTCAACCGGCAAACCCAAAGGTGTTTTGCATACCACAGCAGGCTATCTTATTTTTGCCTCGATAACTCACCAATATGTTTTTGATTACCACCCCGATGAAGTTTACTGGTGCACAGCTGATATTGGTTGGATAACCGGTCATTCTTACTTGGTTTATGGACCTTTATGCAATGGTGCGACCACTTTAATGTTTGAAGGCACACCAACCTTTCCTGACAAAGGCAGATTCTGGGAAATTGTCGACAAGCATCAAGTCAATACACTCTATACCGCACCAACAGCTATCCGCGCCTTAATGGGAGCAGGAAATTCGTTTGTTGAACACTCAGACAGAACATCGTTGCGTCTTTTAGGCACAGTAGGAGAACCTATTAACCCAGAAGCATGGGAATGGTTTTATCATATAATTGGAAATGACCGTTGTCCGATTCTCGATACATGGTGGCAAACAGAAACAGGGGGGCATATGATCACGCCCCTGCCCGGTGCAACCCCCCTCAAAGCAGGATCGGCCACACGTCCTTTCTTTGGTGTTCAACCCCAAATTGTTGATGCCCAAGGCAATGTTTTAGAAGGTGAAGCAGAAGGCAATCTTTGTATCAGTGATTCATGGCCCGGACAAATGCGCACACTTTATAAGAATCATGAACGCTTTATTCAAACTTATTTTTCCTCCTATAAAGGAAAATATTTTTCAGGCGATAGCTGTAAGCGCGATAGTGACGGCTATTATTGGATCACAGGACGGGTTGATGACATACTCAATGTCTCGGGGCACAGGTTAGGAACCGCTGAAATTGAATCAGCCCTTGTTTCTCATCCCTCTGTATCAGAAGCAGCTATTGTGGGTTACCCGCATCCCATTAAAGGACAAGGAATTTATAGTTTTGTGACCCTCATGGAAGGAACAGCGCCAAGTGAAGAATTGCAAAAAGACCTTATCAAGCATGTGAGACAAGAAATAGGTTCTATTGCCATATTGGATAAAATTCAGTTTGCTCCGCAGCTTCCCAAAACACGATCAGGGAAAATTATGAGACGTATTTTACGAAAAATCGCTGAAAACGATTTTGATACTCTCGGAGATATTTCAACCCTTGCCGAACCACAAGTTGTTGAAGATCTGATTGCCAACCGACAAAACTAAAAAACACAACGAAATACAACATACGGTGGTTTTTGTTTTTTGCTAAAATTATCTCAGCATTATTACGAAAACCACCGAGGATAATAAAAAACAAAACAATTCATGAAAAGCTCAATCATTCTAACAACAAACGCTTTTCTTCATGAGAGGTAAGAAATAATTTAAGCCAAAACCTGAGGATTGGGATACGAACAAGAATAAGAAAGTAAGATAAAAAGAGCAATATAGCTTTTTAAAATCACCCAATGTCCACTCAGTGCAAAAAAACCTCTGAGTAAGAAGGAAAAATAGTTCTGATGTTTATGCTAGAATCACTTTGAAATTCCTGCTAAAATCATAAACAAAGCTAAAAAAAGAAAGTATAAGTGATAATATTCTTGAGCAAAAATATTTATCTATAACGAGGGTGTATAAAAAATATTAAAAACCATGAAATCTAAAATAAGCAAGCTTACAACAAAAATCTAAAGCAATGAAAGTAAGAGTTCTTAGAATAAATGATGCAATATAAAATCAGGAGTAATAATAAAAAGTGATTCATTTTGAAAATGTCGGCCTACGCTATGGAATGGGCCCTGAGGTCCTTCGTGATATTAGCTTTCATATTCCTCCTGGATCATTTCAATTTCTCACAGGTGCCTCTGGAGCAGGGAAAACGTCGCTGATGCGTCTTATGTTTTTGGCACTCAAACCCACCCGCGGTCATATTGATCTCTTTGGAACAGACACAGCATTGCTCAAACGACAAGAGCTCCCTGCGCTACGACAACGTATCGGTGTAGTTTTTCAAGATTTTCGTCTCCTTGATCACATGACCACTTATGAAAATGTTTCCTTGCCTTTACGCATAAAAGGACAAGAAGAAGCAACCTATCGCAGTGAAGTGGAAGATCTTCTCTGTTGGGTAGGTCTGGGAGATCACATTCATGTTTTACCACCGGTTCTTTCCGGCGGAGAAAAACAAAGGGTAGCCATTGCACGCGCGCTCATTGACCAGCCTGAAATCCTCCTTGCGGATGAACCAACAGGAAATGTCGATCCCCCCTTGGCAAAACGCCTACTCCGTTTGTTTATTGAATTAAATCGTTTTGGAACAGCTGTTATCATTGCCACCCATGATATTGCCTTAATGGAACAAGTTGCAGCACGGCGTATGCTTCTCCATAATGGACGGATGACGATTCATGAATAAGTCTTTCCCCATTTTTACAAGTAATAAAAAAAACACAACAGCGATTATTCCCAGTAGCAATATTTCTGGAAAAGCGCTGGTTGCAGTGATTGCAATTATGACATTTCTCTCAAGTCTCACCTTAATCGGTGTTGATTTAGTCCAACATGCCGCCCAAAATTGGAGTAATCAGATTAGCTATGAAGCAACAATACAAATACGCCCCGTTGACAATGTTGATATCAACAAAGCACTCCGTGATGCCGTACAATTGGTTAAAACATTTTCTGGTGTACAAGATGCAAAAATTGTTGACCAAAAAGCTACAGAAAAATTACTAGAGCCATGGCTTGGAACAGGCTTCAATATCAATGAACTTCCCCTTCCCCGCCTCATCATTGTGACTCTGAAAAGAGATGAAAAAATCAATTTTGCTGCCATCAATCATGCCATTAAAACTCAAATTCCAGGCGGTCAATTTGATGATCACCGTGTTTGGGTCCATCGTTTTGCGACCATGGCATACACCACGGTTTTTATCGGTTTTTCAATTTTAGCATTGGTTCTAGGCTCTCTAATCCTCACCATCATTTTTGCCACCCGCAATGCATTGGCAGAAAATACCCATATTATTAATGTGCTATATTTTCTTGGCACTGAAACCCTTTTCATTGCGCGTCAATTTGATTGGCATTTTTTTAAAACGGCACTGCGCGGTGCTTTATATGGTGGTTTCACAAGCATCTTTCTGTTTTCAGCCTTTTGTCTCTGGACAAATTATAACTTGGGAAGAGCAGAAGCCAGCCAAATAACGGCTTTATTAGGACATATTTCCATAAGTTCCGTTCCTTATGGCAAAATCACTCTGCTTATTATTTTCGTTTCTTTTCTCACCACCCTTACAAATCGCATGACTATTTTAGCGCAACTGAAAAAAATCGATCAATGTGAAAACGGTTTATTTTAATTTATGACTCACAACACTTTCAACTCATTGACGCAAAACAATTTAGAACGTCCTCTTCCAAAACGGCCCCACTATAATAGTTGGTCTCCATGGCTTTTATTTCGCTATTTTCCACCAACAACCCTTACTCTTGCAATCACTGTTTTCATTTTCTGGGGCGGTTTTATTATTTTTTCTGAAAAAACCGAACGACTTGTCCCCCCAACGCCTCTCCCCAAAGCGGATGCCATTATCGTGCTTACAGGCGGAGAAAACCGAATAGAGACAGGACTTCATCTCTTACAAAAGGGGCTTGGTTCACGACTCCTCATCAGTGGTGTAAACACCACAACCAACCTGAAGAGTTTCATGCATAACATGCATATTACCCCACGGCTTATCTCCTGTTGTATTGACATTGGGCATCAAGCGATTAACACCAGAGGAAACGCCGAAGAAAGCGCCGCTTGGATCAAAAAGCATCACTATAAAACCCTTTATATCGTCACCCATGATTACCATGTGTGGCGCTCGATGCGTGAACTTAAATATCTCATGCCTGATATCCATTTCATTGCTTATCCTGTGAAGAAGAGCAAAGCTGAAAGCACAATACAACAGATCAGGCAAGCCCGCATTCTCATATTCCAATATATTAAAACACTGCAAGTCTATATCAGAACCGCCTTCTGACCTTTATTCTTGTGACTTTAAACCTTGCCACCCTCTGACTGCTTTACCCTTCTCTCCATACCTTTCCACACGAATTACCGCCATAAAAGCACGCCAGAACTTCTCCCCATACAAAGCACAACGCCCCGATACACGTGTCACTGTCTTGCACATTCACCAAAAAACATCTCTTACATCCCAAACTTGATCTCACAACACGTGATCTATCTAATGCCATCCCCAATATAGAAGACAGCTCTTGTAAATAGAGCCCCTAGACAGCCATAGGATCTACAGACTTGTCATAAAAATCTATTTATACCACTGTCTTACCCTTCATAAAAAATGCAAACCGCCCCACCCTATATTTTGCCGCCTCTCAAGTATTACGATTGCTCTTAAACCTCTTGGGATGATTGGTAAGAGGCATACATTACGCCTTTCTTAAACACGAACATACCAACCTCATATGACATGCAAGGCAGTCATTTTAAAAGCCTAAAAGTAAGAAAATTTATGATCCTTAGAATTCTTGTTCAAGAGAGAGAACGTTAAACAGTCATTATAAATCAATATATTAAAAACAATCTCTTCATTCTACAAAGCGTCTTCATAAAAGCATTTTAGATCACAGATAGGAATAAGTTCAAAACGAACACTGCCACGAACATCCCACACTTTTTATAGCAATATACTTTGCATAAATCATTTCGCTCTCTAAGATCACTTTTTGTCTGGTTTCCTCCCCAAAAAAGAACGAAAATTTTTAAACTCTATCGATCTGTAAACAATAACAATCCAGATTCTTGTCTAACGCGTTCTCCCTGCTCACTTCAATATCAGAACACCTCAAAGGACAGATTTCATGAAAATTGTCATGTCCTCTCAACATCTCAAAGGACGATGATTCCTATCAGCAACGATTTGTAAACAATCCACTTTCTCTGGACAAGTTCCTCTCAGCGTCCCCATTTATATGGTTTACTCACATAAAGCTCGACAAGAAAACCCTGCCTGAGAATATTCATCACTGCCGCTAAAGCTCATGCGTCATAATTTTAGCGACCTCACTGCCTAAGGTGCTTTATCACATATAACATATTGATTTATAATGAAAATTTATTACGCTACAACTTGAATGAGAGCTCTCAATATCATCAGATTCTCTCATTTCAAATCTGCTCTCTATTGAATCAATCAAAACCATTTTCTTGCACATCACACAGGACTTGAACATCACAAAGGAAGAGAGCCTGCGCAGCGTAAAACTGTAAAAGAAAGACATGCCTCTTATGGACTTGTCTCAAGTGCCAAGGGCTGTCGCAATACCCACGAGCTGCTAAGGCGTGTAAGAGAGCCAGTTTGTGACAACTCAACACTTTTTTACCGCACAATGGATAATTTAACCTTTTCAGTTTCTCTCACTTCCAATTTTGGAAGGCTGCGCACAATTTTCATAGTTTCTAAACTTACCGTAATAACCCGCTGAAACAATTCCAATGGATAAGCTGGATTACCCACCGTTTCAACAGCATAGCGATTGGCATCATTAATAAGTCCGCTCGCTTTATCCGTTTTGACAACCTGCCGCTCCATAACCCATTCAAGAGCAGGCCTGCCATTGACCACATACTCATAAGCTTCAAGAGGAATATTCTGCATCGTGATATGCGCATTATAAACCACAGTGCTTTTATCAATAGCACCACGCTTACCAGCAAATTTCATCGCCTCAACACGATAAAAACTCTTCTCATCAGAAATCACCCAAGTTCTTGGATCACCCTGTTTATAGGTAACGGAATAGGGTTCAACCTCTTCATAATTCATATGCAAATTACCAAGCTTGCACCCCGCTGTCACAAAAGCCCAAAAATCCTCTACCTTTTTAACTGTTGGAATACGCGGCAATTGTTTAGATAAATTATGCGCATAACGAGCACGATAATCTTCAGAATGCAAAATCCCATAAACATAATAAAACAAATCATCCTTTGTTATCATTTCACCAGGATAAGCTGCCTTAAAATAAGCCAATCCTTCATCCGTAAGAGCATCACGCCGCTGCAGACCAGCTTTTTTGCTTTCCTCTACAAAATTTGCAAACAAATGAACCTGATTCTCCTCCTTTCTCAAGGATGCAATATCTTCATAAACATACCGTGGAAAACATTGACCAGTATCCATTGCATGAAGATTAGATAAATTCTTAGTCATTAGAACAGAAAATCCACTGCTTGCTCCAATTCCCGTAACTTGTATCACCTTATTTTCAGCCGCTTGTTCCAGAGGAAAAATACGTGGCATTTGTAAAACTCTATGGTTAAAAACACGATTGTAATAGAGCCACTGTTGTGTAAAAGGACGATAAAGGCTCTGAGTAATATACGTATCTTTAAATTTAAAAGCCTTTCCCCTTATTAATTCTTCTTTAAGGCTACTACTCCAACTAATCTTTCTAGAATCTGTATTGACAAAATCGTTCACAGCATTTGCACGTGCTTTGCGATCAGAATGTAGATACGCAGCATTAAAACGCTCTACTTCACTGTTATAAAAAGCAATCATATTGCTCATATTCTTTGCTAAAGCTTCACGACTTGAGTTATATGTCCAAGCATCACGACTAGTTTGTATACCGCCAGAAAAATTTTCAAAGAGCCTTTTATCACTGCCTTTCTTGTCACCTAAGGCTAGAAATTTTTCAAAATCATTATTGCGCTGATTCAGCCAATCGCCATGCTCATCAGGTGTAATCATCTGCCAGCTGTGTTCACGTGTGACACCACCAATACTCCCCAACCTCTGAAGTTCACGGAGCTTTTCTTTTGCTGTGAGATAATCTCCAATATCACGAAAATATATTTTCCCATGCTGTTGTGCATCTGGATTTTTAACCAAAATGGAAATCGCAATAGGTGCGCGAGACCCAGAACCAAAAATCTTTCCCCCCTCCTTTCGAGAGAGTTCTCCAGAAGTTCTTTGATTCCCCCGCAAATGGAAAATATAAAGGCTGCTAAATTCCTCGATTAAACATTTTCGTAAACCATCCGTAGAGTGACTACTGATAAAACCTGCATTTGTTACAAAGCCAATAACACCACAGTCTTTTATGCGATCACTTGCCCACCGAATGGCACGAATATAACTGTCATAAAGCCCATTAACATTGCTCGCTTTGGATTGAGCGGTATAGGTTTCACGAATGCGACGATCCAATTTAGGATAACCAATATTTTTCGCATTATCATTTTCACTTTTTTGCCCCGAAGAATAAGGGGGATTGCCAACAATAACACGAATATCCAGTTCCTTCTGGTGCGCCCGACGTGTACTGTTATCCACCAGCAAATCACTGATCAGGTCTTTTTCTTGCTCATAAAGCTGGAATGTATCGGTTAAACAAATTCCCTCAAAAGGAATATAATCGCCCCCCATCAGACCATGATAAGTTGTCTCAATATTAATGGCTGCAATATAATAGGCTAAAAGAACGATTTCATTGGCATGAATTTCATGACAAAATTTATGCTTCATCTCTTCTGGTTTTATCAAACCCGATTGTAAAAGCCGCGTGATAAAAGTACCCGTTCCAGTAAAAGGATCCATGATGTGCACACCCGATGAGCCAAGCGTTTGCCCAAATTCTTGCTCTAAGACATCATTGACAGAGTGCAAAATAAAATCCACAACCTCGACGGGGGTATAAACAATGCCTAGTTTTTCTACAGTGCGTGGAAAAGCGTAACGAAAAAACTTATCATAAAGCTCTACAATCAACCTCTGTTTTGCTTTTGGATCCGTAATGCCACTGGCTCGTAATTTTACACTTGCATAAAATTTCTCAAGATCTTTAGATTCCTTATCAAGATTCGCCTCATCAAGCACATCAAGCATACGCTGCATAGCACACGAGACAGGGTTCTCACGTGTGAACTGATACCCCTCAAATAACACCTGAAAGACAGGACGCGTAATAATATGCTGTGCCAACATCTCAATCGCATCAGCTTCTGTAACAGCATTATTTAAATCATCACGCAGTTCTGCCACAAACCTGTCAAAGGCTTGACGCGCCTCAGTATCTGGCTTTGCCAGAATACCTGTTAAGCGTGCAATATGATTCTTAGCAATTTCCGCAATATTGCTCGCCCAATCCTCCCAATAATCTCGTGTCCCACACTTTTTGACAATCTTTGCCATGATGGCACGCGAAATCTCATCCACAGGGAAAGCAAGCTCCCCTTGTTCATCTGTAAAAAGGACATCACGCTCCGCTGTACCAATGCCCAATCGTGCTGGTTGTGCGCGTAGTGGAAGATTGTCTACAACAGCCGTAATAGCCTTTAATTCAGTGCTCTGTGTGACACCAATAATCTCAATCACATTGCTAATATCTTGCCCGAGGGATGCCTTATTAATCGTTGCATCAAAACGATCATCATGTGCACGCAAAGCATTTAAAATTTGCCAGATAACCCGATATTTATCATTGTTGTTCAAAGCCTGTTCCGCTGGAGTATCAAGAGGAATACCAATTGGCAAAATGACATATCCCATCTTTTTACCCTCAGAGCGACGCATCACCCGCCCAACCGCTTGCACAACATCAATCTGGCTCTTGCGTGGATTTAAAAACATGATCGCATCAAGAGCCGGAACATCCACCCCCTCAGACAAACACCTTGCATTGGTTAAAATACGACAAATATCATCCCCACTATCAGCTTTCAGCCAATCAAGTAATGCACCACGATCCTTTGCATTGAAAGTGCCATCAACATGCTCAATTTCACACTTCAGAAAATGTTCATTTTCTGTATCCTCTTTCGTATAATCAAGATATTCTCTAACAACCGCAGAAAACTCATCACGAACGAGTTTAGAACTTTGAATAGTTTTACAAAACGCTAAAGCACGATGCATAGGATATGAATCCGTACCAACATCGGCCTTCATATTTTGTTTTGTCAAAGCCTTATAACAGCCAATAATCTTCGTTGCATCATCAAGAATAAGCTCAGAATCGCTATCACTAAGGCGCTTCTGAACAGCGGAACTGACCAATTTTTCGTCCATTGCTAAGACAATAACCTTATAATCTGTTAAAAGATCATTTTGTACTGCCCATGAAAAACCCCGATAAAAAAGTGTTTTACCAAAAAGCTTTTCATCATCCATCGAAGCAAGAACAGCATTAACTTCATTCGCGCGACTTTTTGCGTTATCACCAAAAATACGTGGTGTCGCTGTCATATAAAGGCGCTTCTTGGCGCGAATAACATCATTGGAATGCACCTTAACAAAATTGGATTCATCCTCTCCCACCAGCGTTGCCCCTGTTGTACGGTGCGCTTCATCACAAATGATAAGATCAAATGTTGGCAAACCATAGTTTTTCTGAGCATCAGCAATCACCTGAATGGATTGATAGGTTGCAAACACAACGGTCATCTTATCTGCAACACTCTTCCCCACCTGATCTGCAAGTTTAGCCGCATTAGTTGTCGCCGGAAAAGCAAGATCAAACACATCAATTTCAGCAACATCATCACTATTTTTACGACGCTTTCCCACTTGTGTATCAGAACAGACAGCAAAGGATCTCAATCCAATTCCTGCATCCGTTGTCCATTCACGCACCGTCTGTGACATCAGCGCCAAAGAAGGAACAAGAAACAAAACAAACTTGCCTTCACCTGCCAAATCCTCAGCAATTTTAAGACTGGTAAATGTCTTACCAGTCCCACAAGCCATAATGAGCTTACCCCGATCTGCTTGAGCAAGCCCAGCACGCACATCACGCAATGCCTCCAGCTGATGTGGACGCAGCTTCTTTTTATCCTCCAAAACAACTTTGCCCTGGGCTGCAAAAGTTTCCCAACGGATCGGACTTTGTTGTATATCGGAAAGATTAATCCGTATAACAGGAATATCCTGCCCCCGTATCATTATTTCAGCGTTATCACTCCAAGCACGTTCAGTACTATCTATAATAACACGCCGCTTGAACGGAGCTTTTCCTGATGCCGAAATAAAACTATCAATATCTGCTTTTCTAATTCGATATGCTGCATCATAAAATTTACATTGGATTGCTGCAAACCCCTCTTCATCACGCATCTTTGCCACAAGATCAATACCAGTATCCCGACCATCCCAACCATTTTCATGCGCCCAATCTTTAAAGGTTTGAACTTTTTCATAACACCCAAACTGAAGAGGATCATGTGTCAGATAAGCAAGAGCAAAACGCTCAAAATACGTTCCTTTATCTCGTTCGGTACGCGCTTGATCACGATAGGTCTGTAAAAGCGATTGCAGCGTCATGCTTCCACCCCAATGAAAAATACCTTCAACTATCGAATCTAAACCAATTCGTCAATGCCTCTTGTTCTACCCAAAAAACTTAAAAAAAGCTTAAAATTGCTTGATTTTAAAACATTTCTTCTATGTTTAATTAAACCAACAAGAGAAAATCTTTTGATCCTTTTGAGTATCCCCCAAATCATATGATGCATTTACTGATGTCTATATCCCTATGGAAATAAACGGTAAGGCGTGATGATTTTGAAAATATTTTTTGCCTTTTGTAAGAATACAAAATAAAGTGCACAATAATTTTAGGATTTAGCTTAAGAATGAGAGGGGGGAAATGGATACGACACCTGCGAACACACAAGACACCAAGGAAGAAACTCCACACACAAAACAGCGCATTTTACGAACGATCATGCATATAATTTCCCTATAATATGCAAAATATTAGTCGTGATATTCAAAATATTGATTTTTGAAATATTTCTTTGTCTTTTGTTCTTTCGTAGACTAATTATTCGCTTCTTATACTTTATAGCGGGTGGTTTTAGAATTCTTTTTTATCTGTATCGGACTTGTAGCAGGAGGAAGAATACCATACCAACTAGACATACCATTGCTCATCACTAGCGCCATTATGTTCTTTAGCAACATAACTGCAGCTTGGTATTACGATGTTCTCTTACTTCATCTCACACCTGCTGAATATGAGCTTATTCTTTTTCAATAAATGAAAGCCCCTTTCATTCATACATCATTCAACATAAGAAGCCATCCGCCTCTCAAACTTTTTGTCGTCCTCACCAAACTCATGAAATCAAACCCGCATCTCACGGTATTAGTTCTTAAGATCACGCCCCCTACCGAGTATCTGACGGCATCCTTACCCTAGAAACTCAAATGGCTTGTTTATCCTTCAGCTCCAAAATCATGAGATATGGCAGAAAAAAGCGATGCCTTAAACAAAATATTCTAAAGAAGCTAAGCTACTCGTATAAAGGAACAGAAAATGGCTGTATCTTAGATCACATTTTAAAACTTAAGCACGATCATAATTTATTTGCATAAACCTAAACACCTATAATTTGCACCACCCTCTGCAAAACTAGAAGTGAGAAATCCTCATAACCTCTTTTCCGAAAATCTTAAAAATACTAAACGAAACCTCTTAAACTGCTCAGCTATCTCGATACCAGTTCATTTTTTTGGAAGAACGGAGGTTTAAGCTGTTTTTGGCATCAACCTTCTTTTTTGTTCTTTTGTTTGTTAGCAGATATACTATTCATTTCCCCCGCCTCTTTTTAAATTAAATCTTAAGAATCGTCGCACCATATATTTCATTTGTCCTCCTCTTCACATTTCAGAAGAGGAGGATTTTTAACAAAATTCAGTCTGCAAGCAATCTCGTTTTAACGGGTTCCATTTAACTTCTCCTTAATAGGATTTACTTCCATAAGACTCGACAAGAAAGATTTAAAATATTCATCATGCATTCTCAAAACATTTAATGCCTCAAGAAGGCTTATATGCCTACCATATCTCACATGATATGGTGCGCTATAAAACGCTTACCTCTAGTGATACGCTCCACTTAATGAACAAAGCGTTTTCTAAAATAGAGCAGCAAATAATACTAAACTTTTCCCATTCATTTTTTGCTTCATAAACGCTTCATCTAAGTATAAAGCATCTCCACAAACATGCCCAAATTAATAAAGCTTAATCGCGTGAAAGAGCGACAACAGGGTCAAGCCGTGAAGCTTGCCGCGCTGGAGAAAAGCCAAAACATATTCCTATGAGGGTTGAAAAAGTAAGAGACATAATGATCGATTCAATAGTATAAACCAAATGGATAGGTGCCTTAAACAGAAGAAACAAGCCACCGATAGAAAGTCCAAGCAAGATTCCCAAACCACCACCAATCACACAAACCAAAATCGCCTCAATGAGAAATTGCTGTAAAATATCACTTTGTCGTGCACCAACTGCCATACGCACGCCGATTTCATTGATCCGCTCAGAAACAGTGACCAACATAATATTCATCACCCCTATACCCCCCACAACCAGGGAAATAGCTGCAATTGAAGAAATTAAAAGTGTTAAAATATTTGTACTCTCCATGATACGTTCACGGAAAAATTCAGAATTTCTAATGAAAAAATCCTCCCCGCCATGCCGCATAATGAGAAAACGTTTTATCATAGTCTCCGCTAAATGTGAATCAATATCATCAGCAATCCTAACGGTAATTGCACGAACTTCTGTTGTACCAAGAAAACGCGTCTGCACTGTTGTATAGGGTAAATAAAGCTGTAAGGTATTTGATGTATCTCCACTTGCATTATTTTGCGAATCAACAACACCAATAATACGCGCTGGAACATTACCCACATGCACCACCTTTCCAAGGGGGCTTTCATGGCTATGGGGGAAAAGAACAGACAACGCTTCTTTCTCGATCACGAGATCAACCGCCCGATCATGGACACTCTTGTGATCAAAAAACTGTCCTTTGAAAACTTTGAGCCCCTGTGTCTGAAAAAATTGTTCTCCCACCCCCGCAATGACAGCATTGACTTCAACTGCACCAAAACGTACTTTCGAGCTTGCTGAAATCTGTGGTGTTACACCAGAAACATAAGGTAATCCAGATAAAGCTTCTGCATCAGCTTCAACCAAACTGGTTATTTTTTCTGCTTGTGGATCAGAAAAACTTTTGCCAGGAAAAATGGTTAATGTATTAGCACCTAAACTTTTAAAATTTTCCAGAATTTTCTCTCGTGTACCATTCCCTAAAGCTACCATAGCAATAATCGCCCCAATACCGATAATCACCCCAAGCATTGTTAGAAAAGTCCGCATGCGATGTGCATTCATGGCCAACAAAGCCATCACAAACGCCTCACGGAATCGCTCAACAAAAGAACGAAAAAAGCCCAGTTTTTGTTGGCCTTTTAGATTTTGTTGTTCCTGAAGAGATTTTCTACCAACTTTTGTTTTTCCAACCCTTGACCGCTTATCAGCAATAATTTCCCCATCACTGATTTCGATAATACGCTCTGCTCTTTCAGCTACCTGCATATCATGGGTTACAATGATAATAGTACGCCCTTCTTGATGAAGTTCATCCAAAATATGCAATACTTCTTGCCCACTCTTTTTGTCCAATGCACCAGTTGGTTCATCTGCAAGAATGACCTCCGCATTATTCATGAGCGCCCGAGCAATAGAAACACGTTGTTGCTGACCACCAGAAAGCTGATTTGGACGATGATTTATCCGATCACCCATGCCCAAACGCGTTAAAAGATCCTGTGCCCGCTGTTTCCTTGCTTCCACAGCACATCCTGCATAAATAGCCGGAATTTCAACATTACCAAGAGCTGTCAACTCATTCAACAAATGGTAACGCTGAAAAATAAAACCAAAATGATTACGTCGCAAAGCCGACAATTCATCCGCAGAAAGGGAAGCTGTTTCTTTACCAGAGATCCAATAACGGCCAGAAGTTGGACGGTCAAGACAGCCTAAAATATTCATCAAGGTAGATTTACCTGAACCGGAAGCACCTACAATTGCCACCATTTCACCACGTTTAATGGTAAGATTGATGTTTTTCAAAACGGTAACAAACGCTTCGCCGGCAGGAAATTTGCGCACAATATTTTCCAAGACGAAGACGGCATCTGCTTGATTTGTGCTCATGCTTTAACTCTCGTCTTCGCTATGCATGTTAGAAGACTCTGGCATCACTCCATCAGACGAACTGGTGACGACGACATCACCCTCGTTAAGTCCTGAAACAATCTCTGCCATAACCTTATTATTCAACCCAACGCTCACCTGTTTAGTAACCACCTTATTTTCCCCCACTAAAACAGAAACCCATGCTTTACGCTCTCTTGTCTCATCGCGTAAAGCATCACTTGGAACCAACAAGACATTCTGCGCGCGCCCTAAGATAATATGAACTTGAGCAGTCATATAGGTTCGCAAAAAATTATCCGCATTATCAACATGTAGAATTCCATTGTAATAGATCGCCGATGATATTAAAGCACTAGAACCACTCACCATACCAGGATTAATACTCACATCAGCACGAATTGCTTCAGGAGCCGGCTCTACTTTTTCTAAAACGCCTTCATAACGACGCTGTGAATTACCTAAAACTGTAAAATAAAGTGGTTGTCCAGCTCGGACTTTAAGAATATCTGCTTCTGAGATTTGCGCCTTGATCGTCATCTTTGATAAATCACCCAAAATAACAATTGTTGGCGCCGACTGAACCGCATTCACATTCTGCCCTTCTTCCACAACTGTTGCCAAAACCGTTCCTGCTGAAGGGGCAGTGATGCGTGTATAACCTAAATTAACCTCTGCACTCTCCACATCAATTTGTGCTTGCACAATCTGTTGACGAAGTTGTTCAATTTGCGCCTCGCGTATTTTCACCTGTGTCGCAGCCTCATCGAGGTTCGCCCGTGAAATCGCTCGTGTTTCGATCATTTTTTTCTGACGCTCTAAATTTTTTTGTGCAAGAGAAAGATAGGCTTCTTGTTCTACCAAACTCGCATAATAATGCGATAATGCTGCTTTTTTTCTTTTTAAATCATTTTCCTGATCTGTAGGATCAATTTCTGCCAAGAGATCGCCTTCTTTCACAACACTCCCAGGGGAAACATGCATTGACACCACACGCCCTGTTGCTCGCGCACCAACAGCCACCAACCGGTAAGGACGTACAAGACCAGAAGCTAAAACACTTTCCTCAATATCCCCACGTTTCACCACCGCGGTTATATAAGTTGGAGTAGATGTTCCAAAAAAAACAGAACGTAACCATAACAACAAGAAAATGAGAAATATAGCAGTTAAAAAGAAGGAAAGTTTTTTGTGTTTTGTAATGAAATTTTTGAGTAAGTTTTTTTTCATTTCCCTACCTTTGCACGCGAACGAGGTGCATTATCAACGACTTCTGGACGCGATACATCAACAACGCCATCCCAGCCCCCCCCCAACGCTTTCATCAACGTGATATATTGCGTAACCAAAGAAACACGGCTATCTTTAAGCGCCATTTGTGCAGAATAATAAGAGCGATCAGCATTTAACAATTCAAGAAAACTAGTATTTCCATTCTCAAAAAGGCTCCGTGAAAGTTTTAAGGAATGAAGAGAAGCTTTATTCGCAACGATTAACTTTTCTAAGCGTTGATGTTCCTTCGTCAATCTTACAAGGGCATTTTCTACATCTTCTAAAGCCTCCAACACAGCAGCTCGATAAGTAATAAAAGCTTGATCACGCTGCGCGCGCGCTACCGCAATAGAAGCCTCGACCTGACCTCCATTAAAAAGAGGAAAACGAAGACCAGGTCCAAAAGACCAGCCAATCGTTGAATTTTTCCATAACTGATCAATTGCCGTTGCTGCTGTCGAAATATTACCTGTTAAAGTAAGTGATGGATAACGATCTGCTTCACGTTGACCAATCCGTGCTGTCGCTTGCGCATATTGACGCTCTGCCCGTCGTAAATCTGGACGTGTTAACAAAATATCGGCTGGAATTCCTGCTGGTATCGGCCAGCGTGGTTGTGGAATCTTTGCATGCTTAGCATTTTTTTGTAAAAGATCCTTCAATGCCGTAGGCACACGACCAGTTAAGACAGAAAGGCGATGAACGCTCATTGCTAAATTCGCTTCCATCTGTGATATATCTGCTTCTGTATTTGCCATTTGTGCTTGCGCATTTGAAACATCAAGCTCAGAAACATCACCAGCTGTTAATCTAGCGCGCATCAATTCATAAGTTTTACGTTGTGATACAGCAATTTGCCGCACAATAAACAACTTTTGTTGCCAACCACGCATTTGCACATAATTTGTTGCCACATCTCCTAGTAATGTCACCATGGTAGCGCGCATATCTTCCACAGCCGCATCAAGGCCATAACGCGCTGCTTCAACCGCACGTTTATGCCCACCAAAAAAATCAAGCTCCCAGCTTGCATCAAAACCACTACTATACTGGTTGAACAATGCATCAGACTGTCCAGAACGACTACGGGTTCCTGAAATTGAATTGGACACATTTGGCAAAAGAGTTCCCACAACCTGTCCTAAACCCGCACGCGCCTCACGTACCCGAGCTTTAGCAACAGCAACATTATTATTTCCAGAAATCGCGTAATCCATTAACGCATCTAGAACAGGATCATTCAAATGCCGCCACCATCCGGCAAGCGCAACGGACTGCCCTGCAGTCTGTGCAGATTTTTCTCCCCAAACTGCTGGAACACGAAAAGATGTTTTCTGGTAATTAGGACCAACCATACATCCTGACAAAAGCAAACACAACAAGACACTAAAAAATAATCCACGAGAAGCGCCCCATTTGAGATTTCTGATATACATCCAGTCTCCCGCATTCTTTCAGAATCATTATTTAATATTAATACTTTATTTACCTCTTATTTCAAACTTGACGTGAAAAATCAAATACAGTTTGCACAGGAATATGATCTGAAGGACGTTCCCATCCGCGCGCATCACGAAAAATCGAAAGATCTACAACAAAAGGGGCTAAATCTTGAGAAGACCAAACATGGTCAAGCCGCCGTCCATAATCGGTAAATGCCCAATCGCGAGCACGATAACTCCACCATGTGTAAAGCTTAGTAGGAACAGGAATATGCAACCGCATCAGATCAACCCATCCACCTTGACAACACAAATCCTGCAAACGCTCGGTTTCAATGGGAGTATGGCTTACAACCTTCAACAATTGTTGATGAGACCAAACATCCTCTGCCAAAGGAGCAATATTTAAATCGCCCACCAAAAGAGAAGAAAGACCATCGCCTTGGTCCGCACGAATGGAGGACATTTCTTCTAAAAAATCAAGCTTATGACGAAACTTTTCATTCACATCAGCATTAGGGATATCTCCCCCAGCAGGAACATAAAAATTATGAATCCGCAAGCTTCTCCCATGGGCTTCCACAATAACTGAGATATAACGGCAATCTTGGTTTTGACAAAAAAAACGTTTTTCTACCTTTTTAAAAGGCAAACGAGAAACAATAGCCACCCCATTATAAGATTTTTGTCCACTCAATGCGATATGCTTATAACCCGCTGCTTCAAAAGCCTCCACTGGAAATAAAGCATCTGGACATTTTGTTTCCTGTAGACACAATACATCTGCGGAAAAGAGTTCCAAATACTGAAAAACCTGTGCAAGACGCAAACGAATAGAATTAATATTCCAAGTCGCAATACGAAAGAACATTTGTTTTAATCCCAATGACGTAACACTCTTTCTTCATTTCTTCGAAGGAAGTGTGAACATCCCATTAGCGAACCGGACGTCTGTCCGCACATTCATAATCTGCACAGTAGTTTCCAAATTTTGTTGGTCAACAATTGTCCACTGTCGCAAAGCAGAGCCTTTAGAATCAAAAACCATCCTTATTTGCCCTGCCCCAATCGTCTGATCACGCAAAACAATCGTCACGGCCCCAGGATCTTCGCGAAAGGCCAACAAACGCCCAGAAGATACATCAATTTTATCATCCAACAGAAATTTCATTGGCGTTTGCGAAAGTTGTGAAAAGTTCCAAGTATTCAAAGCTCGATTGTTAATGCCCACAAATTGACCATCTGCAATAATCTGTAAAGGCATTTTCTTGTAAATAAAACGAATTTTCCCTGGACGCTCTAGATAAAACGTTCCTTGAGTCATCTTTCCCTTTGGACTAAATTGAATAAAATCACCTGTCATTGTTTTGATTGCCGCAAAATGGTTCACAACATTCTGCGCCTTTGCCACTTTATTAGAGGCTTGCGAAAAAGCAGGAAAAGTTAAACACCAAAAGACAATAATCCCCACAAACCCAAAGACTCTTCTTTGCGACAAAAAAGACGTTTTCATAAAAAATGCTCCCAAGCAATACTTAATTGGCTTTATAATTCATAACTTAAGTAATCAACGACGAATAAATACCCTTCTTTATAAGATAAAGATATTGTTTGAAAAAAATATCAAAAGATTTTTAAAAGTATTCTTCTTCGACAATCTCCAAAACTTTTCGCTTACCCATATCATTCGCTGGACTAATAATGATGCCTTCTTCTTCTATCCTTTCGATCAATGTGGCGGTACAGTTATAACCAATGCCTAAACGACATTGAATATAAGAAGTTGAAGCCTTACGATCACGAAGCATAATAGCAACAGCTTGACAATAGGAATCATCTGCTAAAGAAAAAGCTAAAGAAACATCCTTTTTTATTTCTTGCGATATCGTTTCCAAATAATCAGTCTGCGTTTAAGTTTCCGAAAGCATCCAATTTTCCCGCTTTTCTAAACGCATAATATATTCTTTTCCACCCCTAATCTATGAAGCAACATAAATTATAGTCAAGACATAATGGATTAAGGACTAAACATATTACTCGCAAACCTGAAAGCTCTTTTAAGTATCAAAAATACTTTTTTGACTTCCTTCTCGCCCAAAAGAATAAAAAATTTCATCAGAACCGCTCTGTAAACAGTTTGGAGTTTAGCAAATTTCACTTAGCTTCCCACCCCATATAATTCATTTATATTAAAACTCGAGAGATCAGCCTTGCCCTAAATATTTAGAGCGCACTTAAAAAGACACTAAAATATCAAGTCTTACATGCTTTTACACCCCTATACTCGCAATAACATTATTTTATACCAAGATATTGATTTATAATAATTTATCTTTTTAACTTAAATCATAACGCCAAATACAATAAGATTCTTTCATCACATACTCTCTCATATTGAATCAATTCAAATCATTTTCTTGCACGTTACAAGCAAGGTTGGTGTATGGATAAAAGTTATATAAGATAAAGAATCCCCTTATAAGGAGTCTCAAGTACCAAAGAGCTATCGCAAATTGAGAGCTGGTATATGAAAATGCAGACTTTCTACGATACAATAGGGTAAACACTTGTTTTACAAGGTATTATAAAAAACAACTATCAAGATTTTTCAAAAGCGCTCTTCTTCAGCAGGCACTAAAATTTCTCGTTTCCCTGCGTGATTTGCTGGACTAATGATACCTTCTTCTTCCATCCTCTCAATCAATGTCGCAGCACGGTTATAACCAATGCCTAAACGGCGTTGAATATAAGAGGTCGAGGCCTTACGATCACGAAGCACAATAGCAACAGCTTGACTATAGGGATCATCTTCTGAAGGAGAAGACAAAGAAACATCAGCACCATCCTCTTCAACTTCTTGCGTAATTGTTTCTAAATAATCAGGTCGTGCTTGCGCTTTGAGATGCGCAACAACCTGCTCCACTTCATTATCCGCAACAAAAGGCCCATGCACACGCTGAATACGTCCTCCTCCCATCATAAAGAGCATATCTCCTTGTCCCAATAATTGCTCAGCTCCCTGTTCGCCTAAAATTGTTCGGCTATCAATTTTGGAACTCACAGAAAAAGAAATGCGTGTAGGAAAATTGGCTTTGATCGTACCAGTAATAACATCGACGGAAGGACGCTGTGTCGCCATAATTACATGGATACCGGCAGCACGTGCCATTTGTGCTAAACGTTGAACCGCTCCTTCAATATCTTTCCCAGCAACCATCATCAAATCAGCCATTTCATCAATAATGACAACAATATAGGGCATAGGACTAAAATCAAGTGTTTCCGTTTCATAAAGAGGCTCACCGGTCTCGCGATCAAATCCAACTTGAATTGTCCGCACCATTGTCTCTCCCTGACTTGCAGCTTCTCTAAGACGCGCATTAAACCCATCAATATTACGAACGCCTAGTTTTGACATTTTACTATAGCGCTCTTCCATTTCACGAACAGCCCACTTTAAAGCAATGACGGCTTTTTTAGGATCTGTCACCACCGGTGTTAATAAATGAGGAATGCCATCATAAACCGAAAGTTCAAGCATTTTTGGATCCACCATAATGAGACGACATTGCTCAGGTGTCATCCGATAAAGCAGAGATAAAATCATTGTATTGATAGCAACAGACTTTCCCGATCCTGTTGTACCAGCAACCAAAAGATGAGGCATTTTTGCTAAATCTGCAATAACAGCTTCTCCCCCGATTGTCTTACCCAAAGCAAGTCCTAGCTTTGCTTTGCTGTCAATAAATTCTTGCGCCTGCAACATTTCTCGTAAATAAACCATCTCACGCTTTGCATTAGGCAGTTCTATTCCAATAACATTACGTCCTGGAACCACCGCAACACGAGCCGAAATCGCACGCATCGAGCGTGCAATATCATCTGCCAAACCAATGATACGGGAAGACTTAATGCCAGCAGCCGGTTCAAATTCATACAAAGTTACTACCGGTCCAGGACAAGCATCTATAATTTTTCCTTTTACCCCAAAATCTAACAAAACCCCTTCAAGCTCCTGAGAATTTGCTCTTAAAACAGCAGGAGAAAGTTTTGCATCCCTAACAGACGGTGGTGGAACCGAAAGATAATCTACAAGTGGAAGAACAAAGCCACCATTTGAAGAAGCTGTTAAAGACTTTCGATTTTTAACAGGAGAAACATAAGCTTTATTTTGATTTTCCTCACGCTTTACTTTTTCACCTAAAAAAGTTGGCTCAATCCGATCAAATGGCTTTCCTTGCCCTTTACTCTGAAAACGCCTTTTGAAACAGAATAAACGAAAAAAACGCGCTTGTAAAAAATAAAAAAGATGCAAAAGAGCGCCACAAGTTGTCGCAAAAAAACCATGATTTTCACGATCCTCCTCTGCGGCATATTCCGTATCTTCTTCCAACTCAAAGACTGGATTAATGATTTCGTCTTTTGGAATGTTTTTTTCTTTTCTTTTCTTTGTTCGACGCCGCCATATTACATTACCAGCAAAAGCAGCGGTGAAAAAACCTAAAAGAATAAAAACAACACTGAAAAACACCGTGTAAGGAGGAGAAAGAAAAAGAGGAAAGACTGAAGAAGCAACACTTAAAACTTTATCTCCTAAAACCCCTCCCAATCCCATTGGCAATGGCCAATAAGTAAAAGAAGCAATAGGTGACATAAGAGCAAAAGCAATTAAAAAACAAATCGTTGATAGCACCCATAAAAAAAAGCGCAAAGTCAAATTGTAGATATTCTTTTGCGCCAACAAGAGAAAAGACCAAAATAACGGTGGCAACAAAACAGAAAGACTTGCCAAGCCAAAAAACTGCATAATAAAATCTGAAAAAATTGCCCCCATCCACCCCATAAGGTTTGTAACCTCATTTGTACTTGCATGAGTTAAAGATGGGTCCGCAACATTCCACGTCGCCAAAGCAAACACACAAAAAATAATAAAGCCCAAAAGCCCGAGCCCAATAAATACTCCTATCTGACGCAAAAACATCTCAATAAGACGCGAACCTTGAGAATTTCGCACTTCTAATGAATCATAAGGAGAAGAACTTCGGTGCATCTATCAATTCCAAATACAAAACTTTCATATTTTAAAGAGTTATAACTCCCTCTCTCTCTTAAAAAAGGATGAAGCTTAAACTCTGTACCAATTTGTAAACAAATAGCCTGTAAACAATCCGACTTCTTATCTAGCGCGTTCTACCTTCTAACCACTTCATATCATTCATATACCACCACCCTAAGAGATAATCCTTCATAAGGCGCACAAAAAGCTCTCCCTGAATATTTATCACACGATCAACCAAAAAACACCTTATGTGTAAAGTGTTACATGGGTGCTATAGGCACCTTCTTAAAAAAATAATATTTTTTACGCTACATCATGATAATGGCGAAATATGAATACTGTTTTAACCATCACGAATGACCACAATTTTTATCTATTTTTATCTATCATACTAACGAAATGTCCCCCTTCAGGACAAGCATACTGAAGTAACTCACACAACTTAAAAAAATACACGACCATCTTTGTTTATTTTTAGTTTTCTTTTTTATCAACCAAGTGTAAAAAGAATTGAAGAAGATATTTAAAAAAGCTTATCCGATAAATCTGTAAGATGAATCACATAAATGATTAAGCAGAAAAACTCTGAAAAACCAATATGTTATCAGATTGGCGTTAAAAAGAAATCTCGTTTTTGTAAAGCAGAGAGAAAAGTAAAAGTTAAGATATTTTAGGCAATGTAAAAAGATATTCTTTTTAAAAGAAAGCAAACTATAAACAATGGAAGAAGTATTGTGTGTTCTAATCGCAATAAAAATGTACAACCCAATAAAAAAATTAAATCTCATAAAACTAAACAATGTGATCTGCTCATTGCAGGAGGGGCGGCTGTCGGTTTAGCCCTAGCGATAGCACTCAAGCAAACAGCCCCTAATCTGAAAATAAAAATCGTTGATGCTGCTCCACAAGGAGATACCCCTGCTTCTAACATACGAACCATTGCCCTTGCTGCTGCTTCTATTCGTATGTTAAAACAATTACAATGTTGGAAATCTGTAAAACCCTATGCGCAACCCATTCATTCAATGATCATCACAGATACAAGCACAAATGATCCGGTCAAACCCACTCTTTTAACCTTTGAAGGCGACATTAATCCCGGTGAGCCCTTTGCTGCCATGGTAGAGCATAGAGAACTCATCAATACTTTAAAAAAACGTGTCAAAGATCTCAATATCCCTGTTATTACAAACACACGTGTCATTGATTTTCATCAAGAAGACCAACATACAACCGTCACTTTAAATAATGAAGAGGTTTGGCAAACAAAATTGCTTATTGCAGCTGACGGAGCCCATTCGAAATTACGCCAAAAAGCAGGTCTTAAAAACTTTTCTCATCCCTATAAACAAACAGCAATCATCTGCACAGTTGAACATGAAAAACCCCATAATGGTCAAGCAATTCAACATTTTTTACCTGCCGGTCCTTTTGCTCTTCTCCCTCTTAAAGGCAACCGATCCGCCATTGTGTGGAATGAAGATCATAAAACTGCGCAATATTATCTCAAAGCGGATGCACTTATTTTTGAAACAGAACTCGAAAGACGTATTGGCCATCGATTAGGCAAACTCTCTTGGAATGGCGAACGTCAAGCTTTTCCTTTGAGCCTTTCTTTAACACGTCAATGCGTTAAACCACGTTTTGCTCTCGTTGGCGATGCCGCCCATACCATCCACCCCATTGCAGGACAAGGACTCAATTTAGGATTACGCGATAGCGCTGCGCTGGCTGAAGTGATTATTGAAACAGCACGACTAGGTCTTGACATTGGCTCTCTCACAGCTTTAGAGCGCTATCAAAGCTGGAGACGTTTTGAAATTGTCCGTATGGCTTTAAGCAATGATTGGCTTAATAAACTCTTTTCTAATGATAGCCTTCTTTTACGGATGCTCCGCGATACCGGCCTTGGAATCATTAATCAAGCGCCAAAAATAAAAAAATACTTCATTCAAGAAGCTGCCGGACTCACTCCAAATGCCCCACGTCTTCTACACGGCTTCCCACTTTAAGCGAAAATTCATACTATTTCACTTTTTTTACAACCTTTGCCTTCCTCCTTTAAAGAACAAAAAATTCCTATCTCATCCAATCTGTTTACAAACCGGATTCCTGTCGAGTAATTTTTTCTTGACTTCCTCCCCCCATATTTCACTCAACATAAGACTCGACAAGCAAGCTACATTCTAAGAATATTCACCATGCACTGAAAAAAACGTTTAATGTCTCAAAGAGGTTACCTTATATCACCACTTAAAAGAAGCCATTTCACAGCATAACAAAATAAACAAGACTTTTTAGTACACAACACTTTTATTTATAATAATAAATTCATTGTTCTCATATTGAGTGAAAAGTCTAAAGATCATAAAATACCCTTGTTTCAAATCTCTCTCATGTTGAAGCAATCAAAATCATTCGCTTGCACATCACAAGTGAGAGTATCGTATAAATAAAAACAATTAAACAAAGCAATACAAAGACTCCCTCTCTCAAGGACTAAGGACTTTAGCAACATTGGAGGCGAGTAAAGTGTATAATGGCACCGGCATACACTTTTTATCGAAGTAAAAATGGTGGTGTACAATGGATTTTATATGATCATAGGGACTTTTACGTTATACTATTCAAGAAAAGCGCCATAAAATAAGCTTAATTTCATTGAAAAATTTTTCTTTTAAAAAAGCACGTAAATTGGAAACATAAATGTATTCGGTTTGGGACATTCTGCTTCTCAGACAAACTCTTTAACTTATTGTGGAATGCCACACGACTTTAGAAAAAATATTCCAATATATAAAAAGTGTTCCGTACACTATACCGTCACACACAATTGTAAACCTGCATATCACCCCCTATTTCACACCATAAAAGAAGATAAACCGCAATAGAAATGATCCAATCCTTTTATTTTCAAATACGCTCTTTATTCATTATTCATAAACGCTCATAAATGAATTTTAATCACAAACGCTCAGAAATATGTCATAAATTCTATAAAACCCATAACAGCCATAAAAATTTTCCATTTTTCTACATACTCACTCATCTCAACTAAACGAACGATAAATAAAGTAAATGCCTCATATATAATCTTACAGAAAAAGACCAAACAAAATCTATAACATCAGGCTTGTTCTAAAAAACAGTATTTCAAAAATATAAGTATGCTAATTTATTAACATATTAATTGCTAAAATTATCATTTTACATATTGAGTTAAAATCCCTATGCAATAAATTATTGTCATTTCGACCATTTTTGTAAAGAATCAATAAAACTATAAAAAGAAGTAAAATATCCCGCTCTCTCAAATGCCAAAAGCAATTACAATATTCCTAATCTGGCATCATCATTATGCTTGCCAGATTATAATAACAAGACTTTTTGCATTTAAATAAACTTTTTCACGCTCCCTATCATTGTATTTGGTAACTCAATACTTTAATATATTCGTTCAGTATGTTTATACAATCAAATTACCCAAAAGAGCATACTTCTTGCATTTACATTCCTTGGTATTCCCTTATCTTGTAAATATCGCATACGTGTTACGTTACTTCGAGTTCATCAAGTGTATACCCATTCTCCAACCACTCTTTAATCCACTTAGGTCTACGTCCACGCCCATTCCATAATTCCCATTGGTTATTGGGATTTCTATAATGGCGCTCTTTGCTCACAAGATCAGCGATATCAATTCCATGGGCATTAGCAATTTCAAGAATTTTTCGTCGCGCATTTTGCTTTTCCTTTGCTTGCCGTTTTTTTAATTCCACATCGATTTGTGTACGCATCTCTTGTAGTTCATCAAAATTCATATTTTTGAGATCATTCACCTTAATTACTCCCCTTGCAAAAAAAGAATTTCTTTTTGTCATATTTTAAACACAATTATAGACAATTTCTGTCCATTTATTATCGAAATTAAAATTACGATACATATATCATTTTGACGGAGATGTGCTTTGAGCCACAAAGAACTGTTTATTGGTATATCAATTACCGCCACTGCATCTTTTTTCAGTTCAGTTATTGGAACTACTAAATGCAGTGCTCAAACACCATCGCACCTCTCTGACTCTTATGAATCAGTAGTCAAAAGTAAATATAAATCGTCACTCTATAAGTTATGGCAATGCGCAACAAAGAACAAGCCCTCTCTGTATAATGATAGTGTAGTTCATTATGACAGGAAAACCTCCCTTCATACACAACGGCTTTTTACTTCGTATAAATTTTTTTTGAAAAGATTTTTGCAACTAGAGAATTATATAAAACAAGCAGCTTCAATACAGTATCAAAGATTATTATTTTTTAAAAGCAACGCCTTTCTTCGTGATTCCAATAATATTGGTTGGCGTAATGTGCTCTATTTTATTCCACACTTTTATCTTGTTAGTTGGATATTCGCATATATTAGAAATATTCTTAGAAGAGAACAAAGCAATAATCACAAGGAATATTCTGAGCTAAACAATCTCATTCTGCAAATTTATAAAATCAAAAGACAACGAGAAAAAGCACAACACAGAATTAGCATTTGTATTAATAAAATTCTTCATAATAAGGTGTGTTGCTAATGATTGTTCCAGATTTCACATTTTTTGCTGCTGCATACATATCCAATATGCCTCCCATGACATTTTCAGTTGTTGCCGAACAAGAAACGCGGGACAATATCTATGTAACAGATGATAAAGATAACTTGTTCTATCAATCATCTCAGTTTAAGGAAACAATCGCAACAGTTAAACAGAGCGAACATAATTTTAACATAATTTTAGGGCAAATTGATGTTGGAAATGTGAAATTGTTTTCTCTTTTTGATGCGTTTGATTTTTGCAGAAATATTACAGCTGTACAAAGCGCTTTAACTTACTGCTATGAACAAACAACATCAAAGTGCATCTTTGAAAAAGCGACTTTGCAGTCTGTGCTGAATTTTTACAATACAGAAAACTCAAACCATACCCGTATGCAAAAAATTACTTCATATATTGGAGTAAAAGCTGCTGTACGAGGAAATGAAGGCTTGCAGGAGCCTATAAAGCTTAAAAAAGAAGAACCAGAACAGACAACTAAAGTAGATTCTCTTCCTCTCTCTTCAAAAGGAGAGGAAGATGCATTTACACATAAAGAAAGTAGCGCCCACGATGCTTTTTCAGCTGAAGATTTTTCTTCATCGAGAAGATCGCTGAGTGATGACTGATATTTTCACGAAACCCCAGAATTTTGATAGGATATTATAATGAAAAGTAGATAAGAAAATGTTAAAGCTCTAATTAGTAAGATTGAACAAAATCTCTTCTAATTGAGGGCAAAGATAATGAAAATGATAGAACAAAACAGCGTTGATATAGCATTTAGTCAAAAAGCAGCACGTGAGATTACAGTCGTGATGCTTTCAGAAAGAGAATGGTATTTCACGTTTATTTCCGATGATCCAATCACCGGAAAGCCAAATAAATATACGTTACTTACACAAAGAGGAAAACTAAGAACTTGGGCTGATCCAAAATATCTTTTTAAGTTTCTTCATGAACGAGGGGTCATTTGTGGGAGTTTTAATCTTAATCAGGATAAAGAACATGAAACAATTAAATATTCTTCACACAACAGCTCGTAATAAAATTGCTGTGTTTTCTGCAGCTTTAACTGTATTTTCTATGGCCAATCCTGTGTTAGCCCAAGCAGTAGCTTTAGAGCCTGCAAACAAAGCTTTAACTGCACTTCAAACAGACTTGAAGCTACTTATCCCCATCGCCGCTGCTGTTATACTTTTGTGTTTAGCAATTGCTTATGCAGGGCGCTACATCGGAAAAGATACATTTGTACGATGGGCGATCGGCGTCGTTGTCGCTGGTTCAGCAAGTGAACTTGCCGGTTTATTATTTAAAGGTGCATAAATCTTTTAAAATATGAATTTTTGTAGTGAAAGAGATTTTGCATTTCAATGCTCTCATTGCATATTAATGAAATTATTTATTATTTTGTAGAAAAGCTATTTATGGTAAAATAAATGAGACTAAATATGAGAAAATTACTTAATTTCCAATTAAAAAATAATAATAAAATTATCGCGATTTCTGCGGCTTTAACTGTATTTTTTATGAGCAATCCTGTATATGCTCAAGTGAAATTAACAAATGCAAAAACTGCTTTAGAGGCGCTTCGAGATGATTTAAAAACGCTTACCCCTATCGCTGCTGCTGTTATACTTTTGTGCTTAGCAATTGGTTACGCGGGACGTTACATCGGAAAAGATACATTTGTACGGTGGGGGATCGGTGTCGTTGTCGGTGGTTCAGCAATTGAACTTGCCAGTTTATTATTTAAAGGTGCATAAATCTTTTGAAATATGAATTTTTTTAGTGAAAGAGATTTTGCATTTCAATGCTCTCATTGCATATCAATGAAATTATTTATTATTTTGTAGAAAAACTATTTATGGTAAAATAAATGAGACTAAATATGAGAAAATTACTTAATTTCCAATCAAAAGGTAAAAACAAAGTTGCAGTAATCTCTGCAGCTGTAGCTACGTTTTTTATAACGCATCCTGCATATGCAGTGCTAGAACATCCTAACAAAGCTTTAAAGGCTCTGCAGGATGATCTTACTGCTAATATTATTCCTGTTGCTGCGGCTGTTATACTTTTATGCTTAGCCATTCTCTATGCTGGACGTTACATCGAAAAGGATACATTTATACGATGGGCAATCGGCGTTGTCATTGCTGGATCTGCAACACAGCTTGCTAAGCTATTGTTCACGGGTCAAGTTAATTAAAATTGAAGATAACAACATACAATATGAAATGTTATTTATAACCTTAATGAGAGAAATATGCAAAAAATAATTACCTTCCAGTCAAAGAACAATAACAAAATCATCACATTTTCTGCAGCTATAACTGTGTTTTTTATGAGCAATCCTGTGTTTGCTCAAAAATTAACAACCGCAAAAACAGCTTTAGAAGAACTCCAGAAAGATCTTACTGCTAATATTATTCCTGTTGCTGCTGCCGTTATACTTTTGTGCTTAGCAATTCTCTATGCAGGACGTTACATTGAAAAGGATACATTTATACGATGGGCGATCGGCGTCGTTGTCGCTGGATCTTCAGTGCAACTTGCTAAGCTGTTGTTCACGGGTCAAGTGTAAGTCTTTAAACACATAATGTTTCTAATAAGAATTTATGTTTGATAAATTTAAACATATTATGTGATATTTCGTTTGTATTAAGAAATACAGAGTATTTATAAGAGTAATATATGAAAAAATTAATTAATCTCAAATTAAAAAATAATAACAAAGTTATCGCAATTTCTAAAGCTATAAGCGCCTTTTTTATAACGCATCCTGTATATGCAAATGCAAAATTAGATCCCGCTGCAAAAGCTTTAGGGGCTCTAAAAACAGATCTTATTGATCACATTATTCCTGTTGCTGCTGCTGTTATACTTTTGTGCTTAGCAATTGGCTACGCAGGCCGCTACATAGGAAAGGATACATTTGTACGATGGGCGATTGGCGTTGTCATCGCAGGCTCAGCAACCCAACTTGCCACTTTGTTATTTACAGGTAAGTAATGAATCTGTATAATACAAAATGTATTTAAAATAGGAATTTAATGAAAGTAAAATATGCAAAAATTAATTAATGTCCAATCACAAAATAACAACAGAATCATAGTAATTTCTGCAGTTATAAGCGCTTTTTTTATAACGCATCCTGTATATGCAAATGCAAAATTAGATCCCGCTGCAAAAGCTTTAGGGGCTCTAAAAAAAGATCTTATTGATCACATTATTCCTGTTGCTGCTGCTGTTATACTTTTGTGCTTAGCAATTGGTTACGCAGGCCGCTACATAGGAAAGGACACATTTGTACGATGGGCGATTGGCGTTGTCATCGCAGGCTCAGCAACCCAACTTGCTACTCTGTTATTTACAGGTAATTAATGAGTCAGTATAATACGTAATGTTTTTAATATCCATCGACTATAGGCTTGTACCAGTAATAATGTCGTTCATACTGCAAAAAAGGAATTTTATTGATAGCAATTTTAATTAAAAGGGGATAAAAAATATGAAGAAATTAAATACGCTTCGAGTAAAAGCATACAACAAGATTAGTGTTGTTTTTATCACTTCAATGATGTTATTAATAACACAATCTTCATATGCTCAAACAGAAACAAAGAGCTTAGATGTTTTCATAGGGATGCAATATGGATTAAGTATACTTATTCCTGTCGTTGCTGCCATAATTCTTTTATTACTTTTGCTTATTTATATATTTCGCATCATTGCAAAAGCTACATTTATACGATGGGCATTCAGCGTCATTATTGCTGGTGCAGCCTTCTATATTAGCCACATATTATTTCACCTCCAGTGATAAGAGCACCCCATGAAATCAGAAGAAAAAAAAGAATTCCCCCTATTCAAAGGAGCAACACGTGTTCCAACGATTTGGGGTGTACCCATGATGCCATTCATTGTTATGGTTATGGGGGTCGCTGTTATTGCCATGACAGTAAGTATCTTTTTATGGATTATAGCTCCACCATTATGGTTCATTATGGTGCAAATCACTAAAAACGATGATAAGGCGTTTCGTATCTGGTGGTTATGGATCGATACTAAATTTCGCAATCGCAACAAAGGTTTTTGGGGAGCATCAAGTTATAGTCCCTCTGATTATAGTAAAAGGAGATAAACATGACAGCTGTTGAAAGCAGCAAACGCCTTGCATCAGAGGCACCTGTAAGCCTGTTTCTGCCTTATTCACATCATATTACAGATACGATTATTTCTACTAAAAATGCGGAATATTTGTCAATTTGGAAAATTGACGGGCGTTCGCATCAAAGCGCTTCAGAAGAAGATATTTTTCAATGGGTAAAAGAGCTTAACAATACTCTACGGGGGCTTGCATCGGCCAATTTATCATTTTGGGCACATATTGTGCGTCGCCGTGTTTATGAATATCCTGATTCAACATTTGATCAAATGTTTTGTTATCAGCTTGATGAAAAATATCGACAAAGCTTTACTGGTTATAATTTGATGGTCAATGATTTATATCTGACTGTCATTTTTCAACCGATAGCGGATAAAATTATGTCATTCTTTTCTAAGCATGAACGTGAAACACTTGATCAAAAAAAGATGCGACAAGACACATGTATCAAAGAACTCAATGACATCAATCGTACTTTAGGTCAATCTTTAAACCGTTACGGTGCAGAACTTCTTGGTGCTTATGAAAAAAGTGGGCATGCTTATTCTTCTGCACTTGAATTCCTTGGAATGCTTGTCAATGGTGAATATCGCCCTATGCCAATTTGCCATGATCGTTTTGCTGACTATATGTCTGTCAATCGACCTTTTTTCTCAAAATGGGGCGCTCTTGGTGAACTGCGAACAACCAGTGGAATGCGTCGATTTGGAATGCTGGAAATTAAAGAATATGATGCAACAACCAAACCAGGACAATTGAATGTTTTGTTGGAAAGTGACTTCGAGTTCGTATTGACGCAGAGCTTTTCAGTTCTCTCCCGACATGCTGCTAAAGATTATTTACAACGGCATCAGCGTAATCTGATTGATGCACGAGATGTAGCAACGAGCCAAATTGAACAAATTGACGAAGCACTAAACCAGCTTATCAGTGGGCATTTTGTCATGGGAGAACATCACTGCACATTGACGATCTATGGTGATACAATTCAACAAGTTCGCGACCATATGGCCAAAGCAAGTGCAGCATTACTAGATGTTGCGGTACTACCCAAACCTGTAGACTTAGCTATAGAGGCTGGCTATTGGGCACAACTTCCTGGCAATTGGAAATGGAGACCGCGTCCTGCTCCGATTACATCATTGAACTTTTTATCATTTTCATCTTTTCATAACTTTATGTCAGGAAAACCCACTGGCAACCCATGGGGACCAGCCGTCACAATTCTTAAAACAACCAGTAAAACGCCGCTTTATTTCAATTTTCATGCCTCCAAACTTGAAGAGGACTCAACAGATAAACGTTTACTTGGTAATACCGCGCTTATCGGACAATCTGGTTCGGGTAAAACCGTGTTACTCGGCTTTTTGTTAGCACAAGCACAAAAATTTAAGCCGACAACTGTTGTTTTTGATAAAGATCGTGGTATGGAAATTGCCATTCGGGCGATGGGTGGAAAATATTTAACATTCAAGCCAGGCAGAAAAAGTGGTTTCAATCCTTTCCAACTCCCACCCACACAAGAAAATCTTATTTTTCTGAAACAATTTGTTAAAAAATTGGCAGAAGCTGGCGGTGAAGTCACGCATCACGACGAAGAAGAAATTAACAAAGCAGTTATGTCTGTTATGAGTGCTAACATTGACAGATCACTCCGTCGTTTGTCCTTTCTAGTACAATTTTTACCAAATCCACGTTTAAGTGATTATAATGCTCACCCATCTGTTCATGCTCGCTTATTAAAATGGTGTGAAGGTGGTGATTATGGGTGGTTGTTTGATAATCCCCATGATGCTCTTGATCTCTCAACACATCAAATTTACGGTTTTGATATCACGGAATTCTTAGATAATTTTGAAACTCGCACTCCAGTGATGATGTATTTGCTTTACCGCACAGAAGGCATGATTAGCGGACAGCGATTTATGTATATCTTTGACGAGTTTTGGAAGCCTTTGCAAGATCCGTACTTTGAGGATTTAGCGAAAAATAAACAAAAGACTATCCGTAAACAAAATGGTATTTTTGTTTATGCAACACAAGAGCCTAGCGATGCCTTGGAAAGTAATATTGCCAAAACACTCATTCAACAGTGTGCAACTTACATTTTTCTAGCCAATCCCAAAGCAAATTATGAAGATTATACAAAAGGCTTTAAACTAACAGATGCCGAATTTGAACTCGTTAAAGGACTTGGTGAGTTTAGTCGCCAATTCCTCATTAAGCAGGGTGATCAATCTGCGCTTGCAGAACTGAATCTTGGTAAATTCCATCTGACACGCGATGGAAAAACCATCGAACACGACTTTAGTGACGAGCTCTTGGTGTTATCAGGAACGCCTGATAACGCAGAGTTAGCCGAAAGCATTATCGCAGAAGTTGGTGATGATCCAGCAATATGGTTGCCAATTTTCTTACAGCACGCAAAAAATGACAGGAGGGAAACATGAAAAAAAAGGTCATTTCAATAGTAGTTGTAATAACTTTAGGGATTTCAAACCCAGCGATGGCTTGGGTTTGGGGCGCTGGGGCGGCGGATTTGGGAGCATCAGTCCCAACGACGTGGCCCAATTTTTTTGGAAAGTCATCTTCAAATAGATCAAAGCCTAAAAAAACTCCACAGCAAAAGAAAGCGCCACCTGATGCCCAACTTCTCGATATGCTAAAAAAACAACTTGAGGAAACAAAAAAGATACACGAATCTATAACGGGAAGCCAGAAATTCGACACTAAAAAGCTTAAAAATGTACAAACAGATCACAGTAGCTTTTTTCTCAAAAATCCAGAGAATCTCTACAATAGAAATAAAACTTCTGCTCTATCTACATCACTTGAAAATATTTTAAAAGAAGAAGAAATTCCTGTCACTATCCATGAATCTAGCAGTTTTATCAACAAGCGCATCCAATATGCAGCCATCACTGATAAAGCCGTAAGTTTAAAAACTTTTCAAGAAGCAAACAATCGTTTTCAGCAAATTGAAGAACTATTAAAAGAAATCACGACAACAAAAGATCTAAAAAGTATTGCCGAGTTACAAGCACATATAATTGGAATGCTTGCTATGCTACAAAATGAAACAGCAAAACTACAAATGGTTACACATTTACGCAATGCTGAACATACACTTATCAAACAACAGAAAGATAAGCATAACATAAAAATTTTGAATAGTAAAAACACGAAAATGCCTACCATAAGATTTATTAGGTAAAGCTTTTATAATAACGTTTTGTATATTATTTCCCTGTATGCTCGTAAAAAGAAAAAGTTAATGCGTAATACTCGATTCTCTCTCATAGATCAAAAAGGTCTACGAAGTTTAATTTTATCCTTAAAAAGTTCAACGAAAAATGCTTAAAAAGCATATAAAAAGTTGAAAATTCATTAAAGAGGAATTCCATGAACTTTACAGTGTTCACGCAACTTTTCAATAAAATTGATCAGATAACAAAAACATATGT